>CAZPPM010000005.1:0-53357 GCA_964588445.1 uncultured Citrobacter sp. | reverse complement strand
GTCTACCATCATTTCTTTTGTCCACAAGTCAATACGTAAAGCTGTTTTTTCTGCTGCATCCCAAAAAGCAATCATCATTGCTTTTGCCTGTTGCGCCTCGGTAGCTGAGCTATCGGTTGCTTTCCAGGAAATAGCTTCCGGTACTCGTTTATCGTCCGTATTTACTTCTATTACAATTGTTGATAACGCCATAGTTAAAATTAAAGGCAGCAAAGGTAGTTAAATTCATTGCATACCTATCACTCTCCTAACAGCTTCTACGTCCGGAACTGGATCAAAATGTGCCTCATGCACCATTGTTTTTTCAGCAAGTCGCTTGCGCAAATTTTCATCTTTATACAGCAGCATTATCTGCTCCGCCAAGGCGGTAGGCTCTTCTTCAGGAATATATAAAGCCGCATCACTCAATAAGTCACTTAAGGCATCGCCCCCTTTGGCAATAATAGGAATACCTGCCGCAATTGCTTCAGGTATGTAAGCACCGTTGCCCTCCCATCGAAAGGGAATAATAAGTGCATAAGCTGCCGCCACCAGCTCTAGTTGTATTTCTTTTTCCTGCATAGCTGCCGGCACAATATCCTCTTTGTACTTATAATTTTGTAAAAGCGCTGTTAACGCTTGCTCTTTACCTGGTTTGTCACCCGCCAGCACTAGTTTCCACTCACTCTTTTGTCTTTTCTTAAAAAGAGAAAATGCCTTTAATAGATATACGATTGTTTTTACATCCTCTGTACCGCCGGTGTAGATAAAATAGGTTTTCCCTAATGTATAGGTTTCTCTTATTTTTTGTTTCTCCTCAACAGACATTATTGGCGCTTTTTCTTTTTTTCCCGGCACCATTACCACTACTTTATTTTCTCCTGCTGGAAATAAAGTAGCTATTCGCGTTTGCAAAAAGGAAGAGGGGACTATTAACTGATCAATTTCATTGTTGTGATATCCCTTGGCACTAGTTATTTTTTGTAGCTGATGGCTGTTTGCTACAACTACTATTTGCCTGAATAATCCTTTTGTTTTTATGGGGCGATCGGTTGTAATAAAAATGTTCGCTTTATGCTTTTTAAGAAGTGCTGGAAGCTTTATAGCATACCACCATTTTCTTTGGAGCGCTCCTTTTCGACGAAACGGTATATTTTCTACCCTGCCAAGAGATATTAATATAGCCTCATAAGGATTATTATCATTACTGGTTAAGAAAATAACTTCTAGCGAGGAAGTAGTTTTTAGTGTTTGTATTATGGATAGCAAATAGGAAACTGTTGAAGAAGATTTACTATCGAATCCATTACTTATATCAACAGCGATAATCATACAGACTTACAAAGATAGTTGCATAAACCTTACTGGTAATCAATGTTTACACTTACTGCAAGTAGTATTCCTACGTTAATCAATCATCAAAACTTTATTGTTTATTTAAAAACTTACTAATAAAGCATCGCTATTTTAATAGGTAAGTATCCTGTCTATAAAAAGGTATCCTTCTATCTTCTATTCATTTAATACTGTGCAGGAAATAGAGCACAAGTACCGTTGACCTCCTACTTTGCTGGTAGTACCTTTATTAGTAATAAAAGATCCAAACCCTATTTAAAATGTGTCGAAACGGATGCCTATGAGACTTTTTTACAAATTACCTAAATCGCTGATTCTCTTTTCATTATTATTTGTCTTTGTCAATAAGACAAATTCGCAAACCTGTCCTGGTGGGCAACTTATTACTGGACTCAACTATGATTCAACTGTTAGTCTAGCCGCTGGTGTCACCAACGCTACAATAAAATTTCCCAAATTTAATCCGGCGAACGGAATGGTTAGTTATATGCGTCTATGTCTTACCATGACTGGCGTTGTAGATAGTTTGTCTTTCGAAAACAATCAAGCAGTGGGTGAAAATTATAGTGCGAACTATACAAGATTTGATGAATTAACAGGGAGCGGACTGGGAAGCGCTTTATATAATAATGTGAACAAAGGTTATAGTTTCTCT
Source organism: uncultured Citrobacter sp. (assembly GCA_964588445.1). GTDB lineage: Bacteria > Bacteroidota > Bacteroidia > Chitinophagales > Chitinophagaceae > CAZPPM01. Next base: position 51,367 of record CAZPPM010000005.1, on the reverse strand, counting down.
TTGCAACCGTCTGACGGCGTGCCCGGTTCAGGCTTGGATTATGGAGCGGTATCAAAAGATACCGTATTAAAAGAAATTACTGTTTGTAGAGATATAATTGATTCTGATTTATTTTATGGTTCAGATAGTCTTATCTATAATTATTTCATTAACGCTGGCATTACTATCCCTTCGGGGGGTAGTAGTGGTAATGCTAATATTACAGTAGCGACTTCTGGGTCGGTTAGAATTAGCATGGAGTTTGTCTATTGCCCCCCTATTACTTTACCCACAAGCATAGGCTGGTTTACGGCAACAAAAACCAATGAAACAGAAGCCGCCATTAAATGGCAGAGCACCGGCAGCCGGGATAATCTTCACTATTACGAAGCTGAATGGAGTACAGACGGAATCAATTATACCAGTATCACAAAGCTGACTCAGGCCGAAAGCGACGACAACGGCATTTATACTACGAGCTTTCTCAGCAACAATGCAAAAGGAAAAACAACTTACTATTTCCGTATCAAACAGGTTTCCACAAGCGGGAAAGTGTCCTATAGCCAGGTACGTCAACTCACGATGGGCAATTCCGATTTTGCAAAATTTTCGGTATTCCCCAACCCCTCCAATGGTATAGTTGGTATCAAATTTGTTAACTCTATTTCAGGACAATACCTAATTCAGATCTTCAATACACAGGGACAGTTGATAACACATAAAAATGTTTCAATAAGCAATTCTTCTCATGTAGTGCTAAACGACTTGCAATTAAAGTCGGGGATGTATGTGGTGAAAACGACAGAGACAAGAACAGGAGAAGCCGGTGTATCACAACTTATTATTAAATGACCTCTTAGGTGGAAGAGGATGGTGGCTTGTAAAAGGGGCCTTGGTTCGGGGCCCCTTTCTTTTTTCCGAAGATTTATTCTTGTTTAATTACATTTGTTGCAGTATCAAAAATTTTATGGAGTATAATACGACGCGTAATCAATTGGCGATGAGGGAATATGGGCGCCATGTACAACGGATGGTAGAGCATCTTTTGAGCATTGAAGACAAAGAGCGCAGGCAACGTAATGCACAGGTAGTCATTGAATTAATGGGATTTCTAAATCCCCATTTAAAAAATGTGGAGGACTTCCGGCATAAGCTATGGGATCATCTTTTTTTAATTTCTGATTTTAAACTAGATGTATCATCTCCCTACCCCGTTCCTACCCGAGAATCGCTAAGCGAAAAACCCCAACCGCTTCCTTACCCCAAAAGGCATCCTCGCTTTTCTCATTTGGGTAAAAACCTCGAAACAGTCATTAATAAAGCGTTAGCCACAGAAGATGCCGATAAAAAAGCAGGCTTTGCCAATGCTATCGCTTACTATATGAAACTCGCTTACAACAACTGGCATAAAGAAATGGCACACGATGATGCTATTCAAAGCGAATTGACCAATATTACCAATGGCCAGTTAACATTTACCAATACACCTTACGTAAAAGCTTTCCGCCAGCAAGATAACAGAGACCGAGACAGAGGCGGCTATGGTAAACAAAGAGGAAAATTTCAACACCGGAATAATGGTGGCGGTGGAAGAAGAAATGATAACCGCAACAGTGGCGGTGGAGGCAATTATAAAAAGAAGAGATACTAATATTTTCTGTACATAATTGAAAAGCTGATTTTAAAAATCAGCTTTTTTTATACCTCTCAACAAATAATAGCAGCAGGAAAAAAACTACCTTGCGTGCATCTTGCACATAATAGTAAGCACAACCCATGACCCATTCTTTTGTAGTCAACGGAGGTAAGAAACTTTCCGGTGAAATCACCCCCCAGGGTGCCAAAAACGAAGCACTTCAAATCATCAGCGCCGTTTTATTGACGCCGGAAAAAGTAACTATCACTAATATTCCCGATATACTGGATGTAAACCTGCTGATAGAACTACTAGGCGAGATGAATGTAAAGATAGAAAGGCCGGAAAGAAGCATCTGTATATTTCAGGCAGATGATGTAAACATCGATTACCTGCATAGCGAAGATTATAAAAAGAAAAGTGGACGGCTGCGCGGTTCGGTCATGTTAGCCGGCCCATTGCTATCCCGCTATCGCAAAGCTTTTATTCCCAAGCCTGGTGGTGATAAAATTGGAAGAAGAAGGCTGGATACCCATATTATCGGTTTTGAAAAATTAGGAGCCGCATTTACTTATCACCCGGAAGATGGTTTTTTTCACCTTCATGCACCCGCTTTAAAAGGCACATCCATGCTGTTGGACGAGCCTTCCGTTACCGGTACGGCTAATATTGTAATGGCGGCAAGTATGGCACAAGGCACTACCACCATTTATAATGCAGCTTGCGAACCTTACATTCAACAATTATGTAAAATGCTCAATGCGATGGGTGCAAAAATTTCCGGCATTGGCAGCAACTTACTCACGATTGAAGGCGTTACCTACCTCGGCGGTACAGCACACCGGCTGTTGCCGGATATGATAGAAGTAGGTTCCTTTATAGGGCTGGCGGCAATGACGCAAAGTGATATTACTATTAAAAATGCCGGTGTAGATAGCTTGGGTATTATTCCTGAAAAATTTGCACAATTAGGCATACAAATGAATATTGCCAATGACGCTATTCATATTCCTTCGCAAAACATTTATGAAGTACAACGCTACTTTGATGGCGGCGTACTAACCATCTACGATCATCCCTGGCCGGGCTTTACTCCTGATTTATTGAGCATCGTATTAGTTACGGCTATACAGGCAAGAGGAAGTGTATTGATACATCAAAAAATGTTTGAAAGCCGCTTATTCTTTGTTGACAAACTAATTGATATGGGCGCTCAAATAATTTTGTGTGATCCTCATAGAGCTGTAGTAATAGGATTGGAGCGACAACAACAACTCCGCGGCATTACTATGAGCAGCCCGGATATTCGTGCCGGCGTTGCTTTATTAATAGCAGCGCTTAGCGCGGAAGGGAAAAGCACTATCCAAAACATAGAACAGATAGATAGAGGCTATCAATATATTGATGAACGTCTTAAAAAAATTGGTGCTGATATAGAGAGAGTATAACTACATCTTTAGCTCTTTTCGCAACTCCGCCACTTCTTTTGCATCTCGAAAAGCGGCTATTAGAATAGTAATCACAATAACTTTTCCTAACCAACCGCTTATGATAGCCGTAGGGCCATTCACTATTACAGCATATCCCCAAATCCCCAGCATAAGCAATGAGGCTGCTATCACTGCCAGCAGGGACTCCCAACCAGCAAGAAACGATAGCCCCAATAACAGTAGGGGAAGTATCGAAATCCAAGCCAGCATCTCCGGTACAAGGGATTGTGCAACAGCAAGAGCGAATACATCTAAACCAAAAATGATAGCTGCTAGTATCATCAATCTCTTGCGCAATTTTCTCAACGTTATTTGCAACACTTCTTTTTGCGTTTCCTGATAGTCGTCAAATATCCCTGTAGCAATATCGGTGGTAGCATCCAACTTATTCGTATCACCCATTGTGATTGATATAAAATGTTATACAACTAAAACAAAATAAACTTTAGCTACTATAGCTTTCAATATGTAAGATACTTAATCTGTGTACTTATAATAGGGGTCTTTTCAACGAAGTGAACGAAGAAGTTTCCAACAAGTATATAACAGTAGCTATTTGTTTCTTTTTGGGTTACAAGTGAGATTCATCTACGCTACTTTTGCTCCCTCTTCAAAATAACAGAAAAAATAGCCATTGGTTGTACCTTTAATCAGCCGCCGCAGCCGGTAAATCAAAATCCTGAAACAATGAAAAAATCAAACCCTGTTATATATTTTGAAATCCCTGTTAATGATTTAAAACGTGCCGAAAATTTTTACAAAAACATTTTCAATTTTACTTTTGAAAACGAAATAATAGATGATTATGAAATGGCATTGTTTCCTTTTAGTGATGAAAGCACTGGAATAACCGGAGCCTTGGCTAAAGGAGATGTTTACAAACCGACAAAAAATGGTGTAGTTATTTATTTCAACACACCCAACATTGACGAAACTTTGCATAATGTGATAAAACAAGGCGGGACAATATTATATTCAAAAACGCTAAACGAAAAATATGGCTTTTATGTAGCGGAATTTGAAGATAGTGAAGGTAACAGAATTGCCATTCAACAAATTATCGAACAATGACACGCGACAACAAATAGAAAATGGGAAAACTCTTATGTACTTGCGGACAAATTATCTTTGACCAAACTGACTTCCTAAAAAACAAAGCTCATGTAATTGCCGACCAAGACTATATGGACTTTTTTGAAGAAGTTGAGAACAAGAAATTTATGGGAATGAGTGGTAAAGCGACTAAGTACTTTACTCAACTATTTCAATGTGCCAATTGTCACAGCTTACTTATCATTAGACCCGATGCAGACAAGGCTATATTTTTTTTACCCAGAGATAAAGAAAATAGCAAAGACCTTTTAAGATCCTATTTAGGAAGCAAATGGCTAGGCACTATGTCGGCAAATTTTATTAACGGACAAGGCGAAATTTTTTGGGAAACTAATTTAGAAAGTGGTTTTCGACAAAATCTTTCTTTACTTGAGTTAAAAGAAACTTACGAAAAAAAATTTGAAGAGCTTTCAAAATTAAAAATACTGAGGCATTCATTTCTGCGAATAGACAACAGCATTGAACATGAATTTGACAATGAAAACAAAAGCAATCGCTAACAAGTATCGGGGCAGTTGCTGTTCAAGCCTAAATTCTCTGCATAGTTTTACTAATTTATACTCCCAAGACATTACCAGTAATCCTCGTTAGACTCACTCAAAAAAAATCATACATTTGCCGACACAAAAGTTTATATAAAAAGAGAAAATGTAAAAAATAATTTCTTTCAGACTTATCAGAACGGCAACCGCAAAACGATCGTCGTATTGTTTCATCCTAAAAGAAAGAAATTATGTTGCTTTTGCAAAACATTTCATATACACACCCCAACAAAGCTTTACTGTTTAGCAATATCAATCTAACAGTAAATAATCACGAAAAAATAGCTTTAATTGGCAATAACGGAACGGGAAAATCTACGTTGCTAAAAATTATTGCAAATGAATTGCAACCTTCAAGCGGACAGCGAAGTATTGATACACCCATTTACTATATTCCACAAATTTTCGGACAATTCAATCATTTTACGATTGCCGAAGCATTGAAAATTGATAAAAAAATCAACGCCTTAAAAGAAATCCTGAATGGAAATATAACCGAAGAAAGCTACACTTTGCTCAACGATGACTGGACAATAGAAGATCGCTGTAAAAAAGCCTTACACTATTGGCAACTCAAGGATCTGGACTTATCCCAAAAAATGGAAACGCTAAGTGGCGGACAAAAAACGAAAGTTTTTTTAGCAGGGATTTCCATTCATCAACCCGAATTAGTTTTACTGGATGAGCCAAGTAATCATTTAGATAATTCAGGCAGAAAGTTATTGTATGACTTTATTGAAGCCACAAAAAGCACTTTGCTTATTGTAGGCCACGATAGAAAAATACTCACTATTTTAAATACCGTTTGCGAACTAAGTAAAGACGGGGTTACAGTATATGGTGGCAATTATGACTCTTACAAAGAACAAAAAACCATTGAAAACAATGCTTTGAATAAAGACATTCAAAGCAAGGAAAAGGTCTTGCGGAAGGCCAAAGAAAAAGAGCGAGGAACGATTGAACGACAACAAAAACTGGACAGTCGCGGTAAAGGCAAACAAGAAAAAGCTGGCGTTGCCCGAATTATGATGAACACTTTGCGAAACAAGGCAGAGAATAGTACATCAAAACTCAAAACGGTTCATACGGAAAAAATTGGCAGCATTTCGCAAGAGCTTCAGGATTTACGTTTTTCCGTTTCTGATATCGAAAAAATGAAATTAACTTTTGATACTTCCCTACTGCACAAAGGAAAAATTTTGTTCACAGCAACGGGTATAAATTTTATATACGATAAACTACCAATTTGGAAAGACAACCTGAATTTTCAAATTACAAGTGGCGAACGCATTGCTTTACAAGGTAAAAATGGGTCTGGAAAAACGACTTTGATAAATCTGATTCTAGGTACTACTCAGCCGCAAGTAGGAACAATTTACCGGGCTACTAGTAACTCCGTGTATATTGACCAAGACTATTCGCTACTTGATAATACATTGAACGTATATGAGCAAGCTCAACAATTTGCTACATCGGCTTTACAAGAACACGAAATAAAAATCAGGCTTAATCGCTTTTTATTTACCAAAGAAGATTGGGACAAAGCTTGTCATATGTTGAGCGGTGGAGAAAGAATGCGTCTGTTGCTTTGCTGTTTGACTATTAGCAACAAAGCGCCAGAGCTTATTGTACTTGATGAGCCAACAAATAATTTAGACATTCAAAATGTAGAAATACTAACGATAGCCATAAACGAATATCCCGGAACTTTACTGGTAGTATCGCACGATGAAGTTTTTTTGAAACAAATAAGTATAGAAAGGTCCATTGAGCTTTGAAATTACCCTGCCACTAATATGAACAGGTTAAAAGAAACAACCTTTTTAAGTATGTGGGCCTCGACCATGACTGAGGCTCAACAGGTTTTTATCTTGATAATATAACTTCTAAATATTTGCATGCCTACTGTTGATTATAAAATTGCGTATGTCTAAGAATTAAATCCTGGAAAGTCTGAAACTATTTAGTTTCTCCCATTTCATCGACTAATAAATCAATGGAATACGATAGGTAAGCCAAAAGTTCGCCGAGTCCATGCAATAGACACCTCATTGAAGTTAATATTCGTTCGATGTGGGCCTTCGATTCTTGACGTTGCATAAATTGAGCTATCATTCTAAAATGCTCATGTTTTGAATAATAAATGTATAGATCATACATTTTCGTATAAGGTGATCGTTGGATAATTTAGCTAAATTTTTATGGCTTTGAGAACTCCTCTACCTACAATATGACCAGGCCTTTACTTCCTAATTTTTTGCAAGAAAAACGAATTATGTTTTATTTGTAAGGAATATTAAAAAACATGGCAACAGTTAACCCCTACATTTATTTTAATGGAAATTGTGAGGAGGCCTTTACTTTTTACAAAACTGTCTTTGAAAAAGACTTTACATATCTCGGCCGCTATAAAGACATCCCCTCCACAGACAGACAGCTTTTTGAGGAAATAGACGAAAAAATCATGCACATTTCTTTACCTATCAGCAAAGAGACCGTGCTGATGGGCGCTGATAATACAAAAGCCTATAACGAACTATTGGCGCATAGCAACTTCTCGCTTATTCTTCATACCGATGAAAGAAAAGAAGCAGACAGACTATTTGCAGAGCTTTCTCAAGAAGGGGAAATAAAAATGCCTATGAACCAGACATTTTGGGGATCTTATTACGGTATATGTATTGACAAATTTGGGATAATGTGGAAAGTAACTACAGGTCTCGAAAAGTAAATTGCTTCTTTAGAGTTCTTATGTAGGTTTTTCGAATATGCTGCCCATAAAAAAAGCTTCATAAGATTGACTTACAAAGCTTTTGGCTCCCCCTGCTGGACTTGAACCAGCGACCCTCTGATTAACAGTCAGATGCTCTAACCAACTGAGCTAAGGAGGAATAAGGGGTGCAAAAATAAGGGGATTTTTCAGTTTTTCTACCTTTCCTTCAATTTTTTTACAGCTATTCTCCCTAAAACATTCGAACCCTAAATTATTGCCGCTCAACTTTTACCAGCACAAAGCTATCCAGCGTTTGCTGACGGCTTTTATAATGAATAAAACGGGCATTGATTTTACTAATCGGGAAAAAAGCAAAGCGCTTAACAACCGGTAGTGAATCGGGTTGTTGTTGCCTTGAAACATAGAGCAAAAACGGAGGTGTTACCCGATCATATGAAGACAAGCTGTCGATAGCGATACTAGGGCTATGAAGGTAAAACTCCAGCGGAAAGGAATATGTTGAGTCCGACAACTGCACCACCGGCCACCCCGGGTAGTGCTGATTGCTGTAAAATGCCGCTTCGCTCCCGCTTTGGTAACGCAACAAAGAAGGATAGAAACTGGTAAACAGATAGAGGTTAAAAAAAATGGCAGCAAGGCTAGACCGCATCAGCAGTAATTGCTGACGGGTAAACTGATAAGGCCGGTGTACAAAAAAAAGCAACACCAATAAAACAACCATACCACCCATAACAAATATAGGAGGAGCTATCGGCTGAAAGATAAAGGCAATAAGCAACGGTGCGGCTAAAAGCATCGAGATAATGACTCCTTGTATACCGTCAATTATTTTCCACTCCTTGGCTGATTGCAACTGGTATATGTAACCCGATAAAAAGATAGCCAGTAAAGGAAAAATAATATTGGTATAATGCGGCAATTGAAAACGGGAAAGAGAAAATAAAACAAAAGTGGCAATAGCGCCGCTCAGTGTAAGCCATTCCTTATAGCGATTTTGTTGTTGCCATTGTCGCCGAAACGAACGAAACACCGCTATATAAGTAATTACAGACCAGGGTAAAAATGTCCACAAAATAGTGTGTAGAAAAAAGGGCAGGTTGCCCGTTCCCTGGATGGGACCAGTATTAACAAAACGGCCAAACTGGCTATCCCAAAAAAAGAAACGAATAGCAGAAACACCCGTTTGTCCAAACACCTTTTTTCCCGGGTGCGCATCAAACTGATACCAGAGGCAATAAAGTTCCGGTAGTATAAAAATCGCCGTAAGCACGATAGCCAATAACCATCGCCAGTGAAATAGCTCTTTCCATTGCTTTTTAAAGAACAACTCACCGCCGATAGCCATAGCAATAGGAAAAAGCGCAAAGGGCCCCTTAGTCATTACCGCACAAGCGCTCAACAAAGCACCCAGCACAAGATGTAGCATTTTTTTGCGGGTATACGCTTGGTAAAAATGATAGATACCGCCTATGATGAGCGTAGTAAGATAAGGCTCGGCTCGCACATCATTGCTGGAAAAAATAATATGCTGGGCGGTGAGCAATATAATAACAGCCCAGGCACCCACTGTTTTATTGTACAAGCGACTACCCAGCAGGTAGGTGTATGCAGCCCCCCCCAATAGAAATAAAAGTGCAGGCAGTTTATATGCCCACGTTGTAAATCCAAAAAGTTCAAAAGAAAAAGCCGTTATCCAGAAAGGGAAATGTGGTTTGTCCAGCCAATCTTTCCCGTTCACAAAAAGCTCAATGTAATTATTGGTCTCCGTCATTTGCCGGGAGATAGAAGCATACAAAGGCGCATCGGCTCCCAGCAATGTAACCCATAATCCACTGCCATTAACGAGGAAAGCCAGCGTCATTAACCCATAAACCCACGGACGTTGATTGTTGGCAGTTGCTACCATGCCTGTAAATTTAAAATCCACAAGCTTATCTTCAATATAAAGAAATCGTGAATTTTCATTGATAGTGAAAATCTCGTGCCAGTGCTTACCATCCGAAAAGAGTAGTAGCCTCTATACCTACATAAACGCCATCGTTCCGTTCTTCCACAGGCCAGTGCTTCAAGTAATACCCTTCACCAGATACATTTCTTCCGTTTACAGGATTGAATTTATAGCGATGTAAAGGGCAAACGATATGGCCTTGTGCGTCAATATAACCATGAGCCATCAGCCCTCCCGCATGTGGGCATTTTTGCGCCACAGCAAATAATTGATCGTTGTATTTGCCTATACAGACCTTTTTACTACCGGCAGTAGCTATTGCCAGATTGTTATCTGCAAAATCAATTTCATTATGGTGGTCTGCAATTTTATACCAATTTATTTTAGAAGTTGCCATGTATATTTTTCACATTACTGCAAATGTAATAGCAACTGACAGGATTCTATATCATGAAACCTGACAATAGTCATTTATGACTACATAGTTTTCTTAGACAGGGATGAGTTTTCGATATATGCGATTGCAGGAGTATTTAGCTCCTCCTACTCTTTTAAAATGATTCTTTATAGAGTTATAAAAGAACTATTTCCCAAAAAGCTCTTCCAATTTTTTACGTAGTGCTTCTTTCCTTATGTTTTTGGCAATAATGATCCCGTTTTGGTCAATCAGAAAATTACTGGGGTAAGAGGAAATGCCATAGATGAGACAGGCTGTATTTTTATCTCCATTGAGCTCACTGATATTTTCCCAAGGAATCTTGTCTTCCTGTATCGCTTCCTCCCAATGTTTTCTGTCTGTTTCAATAGATACTCCCAGTATGGAGAAACCTTTCCGTTGATATTTTTTATAAAGCGCTATCAAAGCCGGGTTTTCATCCCGGCAGGGCTGGCACCAGGAGCCCCAAAATTCTATCAGGGTATATTTACCTTTTATCTCGGATAGCCGAATTAACTTTCCTTGCGGGTTATATTGCGCAAAATCGGTAAAGCGGTCTCCAATGTTATGCTCCTTATATAAAGATAAAAACCGGTTTATTTCAAGACCATACGAGCTTTGTTTTATCTTATCACTCAGGTGTTGGTATAAAGCAGCTACAAGATCTTTATCCCAACTGCTTTTGTAAACATTTAAAATGTTCACTGCAATCCAGGAGTCAGGATGTTGTGAAATGTAGTTAATGTCAAGATCTTTGTCTAATTGCCGGATCTTTGTCAATTCCTTTTTCAGTATAGCCTTTCTCGCAGTGTCCGCAGTTTGGCTGATAAAACTGGTAATACTGTCTTGTAGTTTCATATAATACAGCCCTTGAGCCCGGTAACTACTATTTTCTGTTTCCGTAGCTGAGCCTATTAAAATGCTTTCTTTAAATTGACCAGCGGAAACAAATATTTCCAGTGGTTTGTTTTCCAGCCATAGGGTGGTATAATTTTTAAACTGCTTTGTATGCAGAAATACACGGCCCACTTCTTCGGCTAATTTGCCCTGCAATAAAAAATGGTTTCCTATCACCTGCGCTGAGTCCAGGTATTTATTCTCGTCAGTCAATTTTAGGTAAATCCAGGTGCCGTCTGCAATACCTTTAGTAGTGCCTTTTAATTCAAAGGACTGTGCACTCAGGCTTGTTGTTAAACACAACCAACAAAAGCTTATTAGTAATAAAATTTTCATGTTTTATTATTTACAGATTATTTTGCTTTATCCTTTTATAATCATCCTGTAGCTAAAGCAGGAAGTTTGCCTTGCTATATAATTGTCATTACTTATCTTATCAGTTTTTCAAAAATGAAGAGAAAACAGGAGATATGGTTTTTTATTCGACAGGCACCCCCATAATTTAGTTGAACAAGCGGGCTAAGCAGTTAGTCGAAAAAAAAGATACTTTTATCGAAGGAGCAAAAGTTCTTATGGAATATTAGCTACCTTGTTAGTATGGATCGAGGCTTTCTGAAAAACCGTTACATTAAGATAGAAGCAACATTTTTCATTATCTATTTCTATGCTTTTCGCATACTCACCGATTTAGAATACAACTTTTGGGAAAAAAAGTCAAGCGGTGTAACGAGCGAAGATTTTCAATACACTTTTGTCTGGGGTACATTTTCGCTAATTTCCTTCTGGTTTTTGTACAAAGCATTGTCGTACTGTATTAGCAGGAAGTCAGTAAAACTGTTTGTAGTAACTATAATTTTATTTTTTATAGGCTATAACTTTTGGATAAAGGGAACCTACTGGTTGACGGCACAACTACCTTTTATTTCAGAAGCAATTCGGGAACGTTCTTTATCACTTTATAATCGCCAGGCGCTGATGTATAGTATTGCCTACCTGTTTCGGGAGATTATAGCTATCTGTGCTTTATTGTATTTTGTGTATAGCTTAAAGCAGCGGGAACAATTACAACAATTAAAAAAAGAACAACTAATCAGCGAGCTAACTTATTTAAAATCACAATTACAACCGCATTTTTTCTTTAATACACTTAATAACATCTATGGGCTGGCATTAGCTGGTGCAAAGGAAACAGCCCCCATGATAGCGAAGCTGGCAGATATAATGCGCTATGTGTTGTATCACTCGGAAAAAGAAAAAGTAGTGCTGGCAAACGAAATTTCTTTTTTGGAAAATTATGTGGATATAGAAAAAATGCGGCACTATCAGCATGTACAGATTAATATGAAGGTAAAAGCAGAGAACAAGGATAAGCTGATAGCACCGTTATTATTATTGCCCTTCGTAGAAAATGCTTTTAAACATGGTGTGGCTGAAGCTATGTCAGCAGCGTTTGTAGATATAACACTTATTGATGAAGAGGAAGCATTGTACTTTTTGGTACGAAATAGCAAGCCCTTACAAGTGAGCCAGGCACAAGAAGGAGGAATAGGCCTGGAAAATGTTAAGAAAAGACTCGCATTACTCTATCCAGGTAAACACGAGTTAACGATAACAGACGAAAACAATAGTTTTGAAGTTAACCTGGTATTAAAATGATGCCGATAAACTGCATTATAGTAGAAGATGAACCTATTGCTGCAGGTATTCTGGAGCAATATATCGTTCAATACAATCAACAGCATAATAAGCTACAACTGTTAGCAAAGTGTCCCAATGCACTGGAAGCTTTTGATGTATTACAACAAAAAAAAGTAGAGCTAATGTTTTTGGATATAAGAATGCCTGCTGTCAGTGGTATCCAGTTTTTAAAAGCATTAAAAGATCCGCCAAAAGTAATATTTACCTCCGCCTACTCTGAACATGCTATTGATGGTTTTGAACTGGATGTTGCAGATTTTTTATTAAAGCCGATTACCTACGAACGCTTTGAAAAGAGTATGGAAAAATTGTTTCGCCAAGAATCAAAAAGAGAAAAACACTTTAGCTTTTTTAAAGTTTCAGGACAACAGGTAAAAGTAAATCATGCTGATATATACTATGCCCAGTCTGTAAAGGATTATGTACAGATAAAAACAAGTACGGGGAGCCTCTTGACCTATCTCACCATGCATGAACTAGCTGGTCAATTACCGGCTAAAAAATTCGCAAGAGTACACCGCTCTTACCTTGTTAACAAAGATTACATTGAAATAGCGGCTAAAAACTATCTGCAAGTGGGCGGCACACATATTCCTCTTGGAAAAACATTCAAACGGGACTTACTTTTATAAAAAACCTCTATCGGCATGCAGGTAGTATTGATAAATGAAACCCTGCTTTATTATGAAGACCCTTAATAAAAGAAATCCGTCTTGTACGGGTAGCGAATGCGATATAGTTCTCTTACTTTTTGTAAAATAGTTTCTCGTAGTAGCGGTAAATTTCTTTTTTCCAATGCAGAAATAAAGACGGCCTGGCCATTGGTTTCTCCCTGCCAGCGATCATATAAATCTTGCAATATTTCTTTTTTTGTATCCTCTCCCAGCCACTCATCAAATGTTTTGCTTTCGTATAAATCCATTTTATTGAAAATGGTGAGAGTGGGTTTTTCAAAAGCTTTCAGCTCCTGTAAGGTTTTATTTACCACGCCCAGTTGATCTTCGTAAGCAGCATGAGAAATATCTACTACGTGTAGAAGAATATCTGCTTCTCGCACTTCGTCCAGTGTACTTTTAAAACTTTCCACGAGATGGTGTGGCAGCTTGCGAATAAACCCAACGGTGTCACTCAGTAAAAAAGGAGTGTTTTCATACACTATTTTACTGGTAGTAGTATCCAGCGTAGCAAAGAGTTTGTTTTCGGCAAACACATCCCGCTTACTCAGCAGGTTCATAATAGTAGACTTGCCTACATTGGTATAGCCTACCAGTGCAACCCGGATAAATTCACCCCGATCTTTGCGCTGCGTTGTTGCCTGCTTATCTATTTCTGCCAGTCGCTTACGCAGTAAGGATATTTTATCTCTTACAATACGCCTGTCTGTTTCTATCTCCGTTTCACCGGGTCCTCGTGTACCTATACCACCGCCTAAGCGTTCCAAGTGCTTCCACATCCCTCTCAGGCGGGGAAGTATATATTGGTATTGCGCCAGTTCTACCTGCGCCTTGGCTTGTGCAGTTTTTGCCCTGCTGGCAAATATGTCAAGAATCAAATCAGAGCGATCAATTACTTTAATACCCAGCACTTTTTCAATATTATTGATTTGTGCGCCAGTAAGCTCATCGTCAAAAATGGCAATATTTATCCCTCGGAGTAGGACATATTCTTTTACCTCTTCCAATTTGCCCTTACCTATAAAGGTTCGACTATCTGGGTGAGGTAGTTTTTGTGTAAATCGTTTTACCGTGATTGCTCCCGCTGTTTCCGCAAGAAATGCTAACTCATCTAAATACTCCTGTACATGTTGTTCGGTTTGTTCTTTATGTACAAGACCGATCAATACAGCCTTTTCTTCTTTTAGTATATTTTTTTTGTTATCAAGCATATTTCGTTTGTCGCACAGTCCCTTTTTAGTAATTAAGTTTTTGCAAAAATAACTGTAAAAAACAATGGCTGCCTTTATAGCAGCCATTACTTACAAAGTAAATATAATATAGTTAAAGGCCGCTTATGGTTAAGCCAATGGAATAAGGTCTTATAACAGGGCCTGCTCCGTCTTTGAGCAAGCTAGTAATTTGATAACTGCCAAAGAGAGAAAAATTGCCCAACCCAAAACGGGCTGTAGCAGCAAGCCTTGTTGTGTTAAAGTAACGCTTACTGGCTTCCTTCATGGTATAATCATTGATATTTTGGCCACTGCCATTGCGCAATAATACATTGCGTGTATGCGCATTGAGCATAGTACCCACTTTTACACCAACAGCTACTTTTAGACTTTTGCCGCTACGAAGCGGATCAGCCGTGTACCTGAACTCAATAGGCGCTTCAAGGTAAACGGTGGCCAGTTTTGTTTTTTTGAAATGAGTAGTATCAGACTGATCCCTGAATTGCAGGGTAGTTGTATTTTCTTTTATACCTACATAGGTTTTGTCAAATTTTATGTGATCGGATCCTATGCCCGGTCCAAAAGCCATGCTTAGCTTAGGGTTGGTTTTGAAAGGAAAATCAAACATAAAATATACATTAAAGCTTTTAGAAAAGCCTTTTGTATTGATGCTGTCAGGCGCTCCCGACCAGCCTGCATAGCCAAGCTGGATAATAAAATGATCGTTAGAACGTCCGGCAAGATCAATTTTTTTCTTAGGAGTAGGGGTTTCCTGAGCGTTCAACGAGCTTATAAGAATTATACAAAAAGACAGAACAGCAATTTTCTTCATAAATCTGATTATGGGCGCAAATATATTTTTCTTTCGGTTAAAGTTAGGTTAAGAAGGCTCTAATTAATTTATTTTGCTACTTTTGCAATCCGCTTGGCGGAAAGGACCCTTAGCTCAGTTGGTTAGAGCACCTGACTCATAATCAGGGGGTCGCAGGATCGTGCCCTGCAGGGTCCACTCTTTTTTAAAGCCGCAGTATCTGCCGGCTTTTTTATTGCAGGTATGCTAGCCTACTCTATACTTCTCAGGAACTATCCCAACTTCCGGGAAATTTTACTGATTTTTCCCATAAAGTAGCAATTGTGGCCTCTTACATTATCAACAGGCTCTCAACCAGTTTGGCAATATAGCATATTTAAAGTTCATAATATCTTCCTGTAAGCCTCGCTATCTCTCCTATATTTGTATACTACATTTGAATGCATTGATGCGATTTGTTCTGCTATCCTTTTGCCTGTTGTCATTCAGCCTGCCTTTATTTTCTCAAGAGGTGGATGTTTTGCCCTACATAAAAGCCTGGAAACTGAGCGACCGTACACAAACACACAATGCTGTTGTATTTTTTGACAGGCTGGACGCTAATAAAGATACGTTGCTGTACAAGCGCACTCTGGAAGCGCTATACCAATACCAAAAAAAGAAACCCAATAAACGGGTGGAGGCAAGGGTGTTAATGTATGAAGCATTTGGCGCTATGGTCTTTAAATGGGAAGGTGATAAGTATCGTATAATGCTGGAAAAAGCAATGAAAATTGCGCATGAATTGAAGGACGATCAATTGCTGGCAGAAATTTATGTGTTATATGCTGAGGTAGCCAGCCTAGGAAATCACCCTCTTTATAATTTGAAGGCTATTGAATTGCAGCGGCGTATTGGATTTGAATATTTCCACACGGTTCAAAATCGCTTTTTTATTATAAGCACAGCACTTTATCATAGTGAAGACTATCGGCAAAGTATCCAATATGGCTTGGAGTGCCTGAGCTTTATTAATACGGACAAAGAGCATTGGCTAAAGCGGATTTATGTTATGCAGCTAGACATTTTAGGGTCCTGTTATAAAAAGTTACATAAATACGACAGCACCATTTATTATTATCAAAAAATACTGGATACCCTACAGGCTAACCCAGATACAGGAGCTCTTCGCAATTTGTGGGTGGGTATTGCTAAAGGAAACATCGGCCATTGCCTTGCTTTGCAAAAACAATACGACATAGGTCTCCCTATGATAAAAGAGTATGTTCAAAATAGCCTGGAGGCAAATTATCCCTTTAATGTGACCATGGCCTCCTGCTTTTTGGCCGACGCTTATCATGCACAAGGATTGCATCAACCCGCCCTGAGGGCCTGGCAACAAGCCTACTCTTATGCAGATACCAGTAATCCCGGACAGTATCTTCTTGAGGCCGCACACGGCATTGCCAATATTTATAGAAACGCAGGAAAGGTAGACAGCGCTTATTATTATTATGATCGCTATCATCTCTTTGCTGATGCATTTGACGAACATCTGGACGCAACGCGTCTCTCTGCCATTAATGCCCGAATGAATTTTGATACCTTACAAGAACATTTACGGCTCTCCAAAGAAGCGCTTAGTCGCTCTGAGGTAATACTACAACTTACCATTGCTGCCAGTGTTTTGTTATTGGCGATCGTTTTGCTGTTTTATAGCCGCTATTTATTAAAGAATAGACACAAACTGGAACTTATTAAAAAACGTAGAGAGCAGGAGCAGACAGAAATAAATAATGCTAAAAAGCAGGTAGAGATTTTTCGCAGTCATATTATTGAGAAAAACAGCCTCATAGAGTCGCTGGAACTGCAACTTCTGAATAGCCAGGAATGGGGACATAATCAACTCAGCCAAGAAAAGTTGTCTGAATACATGCTGGTGAGTGAAGAGGGCTGGGAGATTTTTCGGTCAGATTTTTCAAAAGCCTACCCTTACTTTTTTCCAAAACTGCGACAGCTTCTTTCCAATAGTACTCCAGCCGAAGAACGCCTTTCAGCGCTTATTTTTCTACGTCTCAATAACTTTCAAATCACCAAAATGCTCGGTATAGAACGAGACAGCGTGGCACGTGCCCGCAGAAGATTAAAAAACAGACTCCAGCTTAGTGAAAATGACAGCTTGGATGATTTCTTAAGTAAGATATTGACAGACAATACATATTAAAAAATGTTTTTCCCGCTGTCCGGTATTGTCCGGTATTTTTTTACCCCGAAATCGGGATGTTTAAAAAATACCTCGTTACTTACTTGAGCTGCAACTCGCAAAATGATTGTCCCTGTTTTCCGCAGGCAATTTTTACGTGATGTGGAGCTTCTGTGTCAATAAAATTAAACCGCTTGTTCCTATTCTAAACTAACAAACTTTGGCTTCCTACCTCTATTCTTCTGAAAAAATCAATATCCAGCTACTAAAACAAATAGAACTATTTGCCTCTCAACTACCCCAATCACAGGGCTTTCGCAGGGATGGCAACACCGTTGTTTTCACCTATATTGTAGATGAAAAAAGACCCGCAAACCCGGATTTGTATGCGCGGCAAAAAATAGATGCTTATGCTGTTCAGGGATATAAAACCATTTTTTCAGGGATAGACGAAATCGACCTTTTACTAAAAGATTTTCGCCTGCGGTTTGTTGTCCTCTTCTGGTACGAAGAGGAATTACAGGATCTCGAATTTACCTATTATATGAACGACCTGCAATTACTTGAAAAACAAGCAAATACAACAATTTTACATAACTAAAATAAGATAAACTGCTGCTTATTTCACTTCTTTCCCGGCTTTATCAATAAAAAAGCTACGGTTATTTTCGTCTTTTACACGAGCCAGCCCAGTGTCAAAACTCTCGGCATCAGTATAAATTAGAGGAATAACAAGAACGCCCTCTGTATTTACATACCCGTTTTTACCATTTAGCCTTACTCTCGCCAGTCCTTCCGAAAATCCGTTAACCATATCATACTCCAGCGGAACAACCAGCTTACCTGTTTTATCAATAAAACCATATTTCTTATTCTTCATTACCCAAGCCCGTTCATTATTAGAAAAGCCTGAAGAAAAGTCGTCATACTCAGCCCAAAATAATTCCTTACCGGTGAGATCCATCATGCCCTTTTTATTATCTCTCGTAAAGGTAAAAGTGCCTTCTGAAGGAGTGGTTGCGTAAATAGTATAAATAGCAGGGGTTATAATTTTTCCAGTTGCCATATCCAGCAAGCCTTCTCTATCCACATCAATAAGCTTGTAAAGAGCTATGGAAGTAGGTGAGTTAGAAAAGCGGCGGATACCTTTGTATTGAAGAGGTACAATCTCCTGGCCTTTCGTATTAATAACACCCACTTTTTTTTCTTCATTAGTAACAATAGCATAGCCTCCTTTAAATAAACTTATGCTGGTGTACTTTGGCTCTACAATCCATTTAAACTTGCTATTCATTATCCCCGTTTTGTTGGATTTTGTGGCAAGCAACATCCCCACTTCTGTACTACGAAGCATAGAATATTCAAAAGGGATTACTTCCTTAAACTTTTGATCTATTAAACCATATTTACCCCCTTTAATGGCGATAAAATTTTTTCCATTAACGCTGTCAACCAGTAATGTCATTCCATCAGGAACAGTAATATTTTTGCCGGCTTTATCAATATAGAAACGTTTTGCTTCTCCTCTTAACACTTTTTCCTGAAGGAGAATAAACCAGCCATTGCTATAGTCTCCATATAGATCGAGAGCAGTGCCCTGCATAATCTCCATTCCATTGCGATCAATGACGCTGGATACTGTTAATCGTTTTGGCTGCTGCGATTTATTAGTAGAAGTATCTATGACTTCCTTCTTTACAACAGCCAATCCGTTTTTAAAAGGACCTATACTACTATATATAGGTGCTATTATTTCCTTGCCTTTTTCATCCATCAATCCTTTTTGGTTATACCATTTTGAGAAAACGGCCAAGCCTTCCTGAAAAGGTTCGGGTTTATACAAAAAACGGGGCTCTATAGCAATATTTCCACTCTTGTCTTTGAAACCATAGTTGCCTTTTGTATCTCGGAAAAGTGAAAGCTGTGCTTGTACTATTGTGGCATTAAAAACAAGTAATAAGAATACGACACCGTTAATTTTCATACTTTATAGCTTTGGTTTAAGGAGATAGTAAAAATAATACCCCTTTTTGGCCAAAGCAATACATATTAGCTATTATTTTAACGAGTTGCCGTCACTGAGCTGGAGAATAAATAGGGGAAAAGCGCCTCTTATTTGACTTCTTCAAAATCAATATAATCGCCAGAGGGTTTTGTTGTCGCAGTTTTATTCATACTAGCAGACTGTTGAGGGGTGTAACCCTCCTGCTGGGCTGCCTGCTCCTGCATACGAGTTTGCATTTCTCTGAATTTTTGTTTCATCTGTCGGCTGGCCTTATAAACAGGAATGATCAATCGAAAGACAAGATTGTACAAAAACCAGATCAAAATTCCATAAAATATATACTTCCACATGCGTGCAGCAAATCTACAATACAATGCCTACAATAACAGGAAGAGGTCTTAATAGTTCGTTAAAGGAAAGTAGAAAGAGAAGTTTTGGATGAAATAACACTTTACCATACATTTGCACTGGAAAAAGTAAGTAAAGAAGGGAACGAAGTCGTTCCCTTCTTCTTTTCTCGCAAGAATATAATGGAAGGGATTATACCGTTTTTAGAAAACAAGGTGAAAGAACTCATTAGCAATGAGCCTGAATATTTTTTGGTAGAGTTAAAAATTAAGCCTACCAATAATATAAAAGTGTTTATTGACGGGGACACCGGCATCGCTATTGATCAGCTGATACGCTATAACAGGGCGCTATACAAGCAACTAGAAGAAGAAGCCGTTTTTCCCGGAGGCGATTTCTCATTGGAAGTCTCTTCGCCAGGCTTGGGCGAGCCTTTAAAACTCCACCGCCAATACCTGAAAAATAAAGGACGATATGTAGAAGTAGGGTTGCTGGACGGAAGTAAAAAAGAAGGAAAACTATTGGAGGTGAAAGAGGAGGAAATAGTGGTGGAAGAAGAAAAAGGTAAAGGAAAGAAAAAGGAACTAGTCCAACACGCTATTCCATTTACAAACATAAAAACGACAAAAATTCAAATCAAATTTTAAAAGCATATCCGAAAGGTGTGCAATCTCAAACTTTGTTTTATGGCAAGTATCAATCTTATAGAGGCATTCCAGGAATTTAAGGATGCGGAAAATATTGACCGCCCTACGATGATGAAAGTGGTAGAGGATGTTTTCAAAACGCTCCTGCGCAAAAAATTCGGCAGTGACGACAACTTTGATGTTATCGTAAATGCAGAAAAAGGCGACTTGGAAATTATTCGCCACCGGCTGATTGTAGAAGACGGACAGGTAGAAGATCCGCTGGCGCAGGTATCATATTCAGAAGCCATCAAGATTGAGCCCGACTTTGAAGTAGGGGAAGACCTTTTTCAGGAAATTGATTTGTATGATTTTGGCAGACGTGCTATTCTGGCGGCCAAGCAAACCCTTGCCAGCCGTATCAGCGATTTGAAGAAGAATGTGTTGGCCAAAAAATATGGCGATCGCATAGGTGAGATCATTAGCGCAGAGGTTTATCAGGTATGGAAAAAAGAAATTTTATTGCTGGATGAAGAGGGTAACGAACTGATATTGCCTAAAAGTGAGCAAATTCCGCAGGATTATTTTAAAAAAGGCGAAAACATTCGTGCCGTAGTGAGAAAGGTAGATATGAAGAACAATAATCCTGTGATTATACTTTCTCGTACTGCGCCCGAGTTTCTGGCCAAATTATTGGAGATAGAAGTGCCTGAAATTTTTGACGGACTTATTGTTATCAAAAAAATTGTGCGGGATCCGGGAGAAAGAGCCAAAGTAGCGGTAGAGTCTTACGACGATCGTATCGACCCGGTGGGTGCCTGTGTGGGTATGAAAGGAAGCCGTATACACGGTATTGTGCGAGAGCTGAAAAATGAAAATATCGACGTGATTAACTGGACAGCCAACATTCAACTACTTATTCAACGGTCGTTGACACCTGCCAAAATCACAAGTATGGAGCTGGATCAGGAGAAAAAACACGCGAATGTGTACCTCAAACCAGATCAGGTATCACTGGCCATCGGTCGTCGCGGGGTTAATATTAAACTGGCAAGTGAGCTTACAGAATATGAACTGGATGTATATAGGGATGAGGAAGAACAAGACGGTGAGTTTGATGTGGATCTGGAAGAATTCAGTGATGAAATTGACACCTGGATCATTGATGAACTGAAACGAATAGGATGTGATACGGCAAGAAGTGTACTTCGGCTAAATGCAGAAGAACTGGAGCGTCGTACGGATTTAGAAAAAGAAACAATCGCTGATGTAAGAAAAATACTTCAGGCTGAGCTGCAAGATGAAGAATAAGCGCATCTTTGCCTACGGAAGTAAAGAGAATTATTAAAGACCTGTAATCAAGGCAGGTTAAAAACTAATATGGCAGAAACAACAATACGTTTAATGGCGGCGGCCAAAGAATTCAACATCGGGAAAGATACCCTGGTGGATTTTTTGGTTAGCAAAGGATTTAGTAAGGACGACCTAAAACCTACTTCCAAACTCACGGAAGAGATGTACCATTCGCTACAGGCAGAGTTTCAAAGCGACAAAGCTGCAAAAATCAAAAGCGATCAGGTAGATCTTCCCAAAGGTGCGCAGCAGGAGATCAAAAAGAAGAAAGAAGAAGAGGAAATTAGCTTCAAAAAAGAAGAGAAAAAACCTGTTGTTACAAAAAAAGAGAAAATAGAAGAGCCGGCACAACCAGTAATAGAGCCTGTAGAAGTAGTAGTACCCGCTGAGCCTATTGTAAAAGTAGAAGTGCCCGAAGTAGTGTCGCCAAAAATTATTGACAAAATAGACCTTTCGACAATAGATTCTTCTACACGACCCAAGAAAACAATAAAGAAAAAAACAGTAGAAGAAAAACCCGAAGAAGCGAAGGTAGAGGATAAAAAGCCTGTCGTTAAAAAGGAAGAGCCTAAAGTAGAAGAGCAGCCTGTAGCCGAAGAAAAGGAAGAAGTAATAGAAGAAGAGGCTGTTATAGAAAATATTAAAGCAGAAAAAATTGAAGGACCTAAGATTTTAGGCAAAATTGATCTGCCTGTTGATAATGATACCCGTCCCAAGAAAGACGAAAAGAGAAAAAGAAAGCGTATTCCCATAGAAAAACGGGAAGTTAAACCAGATACGACACAGAATCGTAGACCACCCGGCCAAGGCGGTGGTGGTAACTTCAATAGAGGAGGCAACGATCGGCGTCCCGGACAGGGAGGTGGTGGAAGACACGGAAGGCCCGGTCAAGGCGGCGGTGGTTTCAATAGAGAGGATAAGCAAATAGACGAAAAAGAAATACAACGGAAAATTCAGGAAACGCAAGCCAAACTTTCCGGCGGTGGTGGTAGAGGAAAAGGATTTAAATCCAAGCTTCGCCGTGAGAAAAGGCAGGAAGCAGCTGAAGCCGGTGCAGAAGGAATGGATGATAACAAGCTGCAGCTTACTGAATTTATCAGCGTAAGCGAACTGGCTAACCTGATGGATGTAAGTTTTGCCGAAGTTATCGGTAAATGTATGAGCCTCGGTATCATGGTTTCTATTAACCAGCGATTGGATGCGGAGGTAATTGAGCTCGTAGCAAGTGAGTTTGGCTTCGATGTAGAGTTTATCGATATGGAGAAGCAAATGGAGATGGAGGAAGAGGAGGAGGAAGATGTAGAAGAAGAACTTCAGGCTCGCTCCCCCATTGTAACCATCATGGGTCACGTAGACCACGGAAAAACATCTTTGCTGGACTATATCCGTAATGCTAATGTGGTAGCAGGTGAGGCCGGAGGTATTACCCAGCACATTGGTGCTTATCAGGTAGAACTTGCCAATGGCAGAGAAATCACCTTCCTGGATACACCCGGTCACGAAGCGTTTACAGCGATGCGTGCCAGAGGTGCAAAAGTGACCGACATAGCCGTTATCGTTGTAGCTGCTGATGATGCAGTAATGCCACAAACAAGAGAGGCCATCAGCCACGCACAAGCCGCCGGTGTACCGATGGTTTTTGCCATCAACAAGATTGATAAAGATGGCGCTAACTCGCAAAAAATATATGAGCAGCTCTCGCAAATGAACATACTGGTGGAAGAATGGGGTGGTAAATTCCAAAGCCAGGAAATTGCAGCTAAAAAAGGATTGAATATTGATAAGCTTCTGGATAAAATATTATTGGAAGCCGACTTATTAGACTTGAAAGCAAACCCTGAAAGAGAAGCTACCGGTACTATTATTGAGGCCTCGCTGGATAAAGGCCGCGGATATGTAGCTACCCTCCTCGTAGAAAATGGAACATTGAATGCCGGTGACTTGGTGGTGAGCGGGCAATATTTTGGCCGCGTAAAAGCGATGTTCAATGAAAGAAACAAAAAAGAGGATCACGCAGGCCCATCAGCCCCAGCCGTTATACTTGGGTTGAACGGAGCACCGCAAGCAGGTGAAAAATTCAAAGTGTACCAGGATGAGGCGGAAGCCAAAAGCATAGCCAATCGTCGTGCACAGATATTGCGGGAGCAGGGTATGCGTACCAAAAAACATATTACGCTGGATGAAATTGGTCGTCGTTTGGCGCTGGGTAATTTCAAGGAGCTGAATGTTATTATCAAAGGTGACGTGGATGGTTCTGTAGAAGCATTGAGTGACTCTTTACAGAAATTATCTACAGAAGAAATTGCAGTTAGGGTATTATTGAAAGGTGTAGGCCAAATTTCAGAAAGTGATGTGGTATTGGCTACGGCTTCTGATGCAGTGATTATTGGTTTCAACGTTCGTCCTTCGGTGCAGGCAGCTCGCCTTGCAGATAACGAAGGGGTTGAAATAAAAATGTACTCTATCATTTATACCGCTATCGACGAGATTAGAAGTGCGATGGAAGGAATGTTGGAGCCCAAAGTACAGGAGAAGATTATTGGTAATGTAGAAATAAGAGAAGTCTTCAAATTTGATAAAGCTACGGTAGCCGGTTGCTATGTACGGGATGGCCGTGTGAAGAGGGATTCCAAGATCAGGCTTATCCGCGATGGTATTGTGGTTTACCCGTTAGGTGAATCTGTTGCTGAGCTGGCCTCCTTAAAACGTTTTAAGGATGACGTTAAAGATGTACTAATGGGCATGGAGTGCGGATTGACCATCAAGAACTTTGCAGATGTAAAAGTGGGCGATGTGGTGGAAGCGTATGAAATCGAAGAAGTGAAGAGAACACTTTAACCCGTTCTTTGCCTGAAAAGAAAATATTTGTTAAATAGAAACAAGATTGCTGTTTAACAACAGTGTCCAAACTACTTTTGAATTTATGCATACATTCAAAAAACTAAGTTTTATTGGTTTCCTGCTACTGTTTACCACACTAGCCTATGCTCAGCCACAGCCTAAAAAAGCTGTAGTGGATAAAATTATCGGCATAGTAGGCGACCGTATTATCTTAAACTCTGATATCAGAAATGGGATTGAAGACGCCCGTCGTCAGGGTCAAACGATTCCTGCCGGTGCCGAATGTATGATGATGGAGCAGGCATTGGTATCAAAAGTATTAATGCTACAAGCAGAAAAAGATTCTTTGCCCGTTTCAGAAGAGGATGTGGAAGCAGCTTTGGATAATCAGGTTAGGCAGTTTGTGAGGCAATTAGGAAGCGTACAGTCATTAGAAGAAGCCGCAGGAAAAACAGTGTACCAGATTAAAGATGATGCCCGCCCCTCTATGAAAGAGCGATTACTGGCAGAAGCTATGCAGAAAAAAATTGTAGAGGGTGTAAAAATTACTCCTACAGAGGTAAAAGCTTTCTTCGATCGCATCCCCAAAGACAGCTTACCTTATTTTGAATCAGAGCTGGAAGTGGGTAAAATCGTGGTAATGCCCAAAGCTTCTAAAGATATTGAAGACTATATCGTTGCCGAGATGATGAATTACAAACGGCAAATTGAAGCAAAGACCGTAACCTTTGACCAAATGGCGCAGCGCTACTCTGAAGATCCTGGTAGTAAGGACCGAGGTGGCCGTTATGAGATTAACCGGAATGAAAAAAGTTGGGATCCTGATTTCTTAGGAGCAGCTTTCCGCTTAAAGAACGGAGAAATATCCAACCCGGTACGGTCGGAGCGATTTGGTTTCTTCCTTATCAAAATGATTGACAAAAGAGGTGATGATGCCAATGTGCAAATGATATTGCGTATTCCTCCTATTACAGAAACAGAAATTGGTATAGCAAAAGCAAAGCTGGACACAGTGCGTTCTAGAATAATTGCCGGTACTATTGGTTTTAATGATGCGGCTATGCGGTATAGTGAAGACGATGTAATAAAATTTCAAGGACCGTTTGAACTTGGACGTGACGGAGCTCCTTATGTACGTATAGATGATTTGGATAAAGAAATGGTAGCTGCTTTACGAAAAATGAAAGTAGGTGAGTTTTCGCAACCCGTAGCGTTTACCAATGAACAGGGCAAAAAAGGAGTACGGATTATTTATTTAAAATCCCGCACTGAGCCGCACGTAATGAACATGCGGGACGATTATAGCAAAATAGCCGATCAGGCGCTGGAAGTGAAAAAGGCAGAAACACTGGACAAGTGGCTTAAAGCAAAAATTCCCACTTATTATATTATGCTGGATGCAGAAATAGAAGCAGAATGCCCATCACTAAAGCGATTTGCTACAGAAGAAGAAAAAGCTTTCTAATAAAAAAGCAGGTCTCCCGACCTGCTTTTTTATTAGAAAAACTCATTGTGGAATACTATCTGCCGGCAATTTGTTAATTGTATTCCAGAAAGCCGCTACATTAAGAATTTTCCAGCCATCCGCTTTTTTCGTCATTAATCTTATTTCCTGACTTACACTATACAGTTCTTTTTTCTGATCGGCATTATATTGTTTCCAGATAAGGTACGCTGTGCTGTCATTGAAAAACTTAATTAACGGTTTTTCTTTTTTTACAAAAGGATGAATAATATTCTTACCATTCTGGTAATACTTTTCTATCCAATTTTTCCCTTGCTTATCTATTGCTTCCCATCCTACGGCAGCTGAATAGGTCCCGTCTTCAAAGTTCCAAGCCTGCATCGCGTAATCTTCGTGTGCCCATTGTTTGGCCCAGTTAGCATAATCACCTTTATAAAAGAAATCCGTTTCCTGGTCTATTACTTTCATAATAGAATCAGTTTCTGCTACTTCATTAAATACAGTGGTGGCCGCTGGGGTTGGTTGATTAGAAGCGCAAGCTATAATGCCAGCACACAGAAAAATAAAGAATAGTGTCTTTTTCATTGGAAATGTTTGTATGGTTTAATGTTTACTACAACTAAGGTAGGTTAAGCGTCCCTATTTTTCCAAAATCTACATGTAGCTGGCAAAAGGACTCTAAATGAGGAAAGTAGAACAAACCATCAAGCTACGTAGCAGGCTTTTTGTAGAGGATTACTAAAAAGAGCCTAGCTATGCAGAAAACTTACTGCTTATTAATTTGTTTTATTGGTAGTAGTAGTATGTGATTGATGAGGAAAGAACTAAATTTGCGTTTTCTCAAAATTTCATGAGCGACCCAATTAAGCACGAATGCGGCCTCGCATTCATCAGGTTAAGAAAACCGTTTTCGTATTATCATCAAAAGTATGGTACCGTCCTTTGGGGTCTTAATAAGCTGTACCTTTTAATGGAAAAACAGCATAACCGCGGGCAGGATGGGGCTGGAATAGCTTCTGTAAAATTGAATGTGGAGCCGGGCTATCCTTTTCTTAACAGACTAAGAAGTAATGCCCAACAGGCTATTTCAGATATTTTTCAGCAAGTAGGCAAAGAGATTGCTGAGCTGGAACGCTATCACCCCAATATTCGCAATCATCCCGGACTGATGAAGGGACATGTGAATTTTTTGGGCGAGATACTTATTGGTCATTTGCGCTATGGCACGCAAGGAAAAAACAAACTGGAGTATTGCCACCCTTTTATCAACAGACATACAATTCCCGCCCGCAATTTGGTAATGGCGGGCAATTTTAATATTGTCAATACAGACGAGCTTTTTTCACTAGTAGGCAAAGAACCAAGTGAGCAAATGCGCTTTAGTGATTTAGCGGCGATGATAGAACTCGTACACACATTCCTGTGTAAAGAGGATGAAGTATCGCCAGATAAAATGGATATACAAAAAGTATTGCGCAAGGTTTTACCCCTATTAGACGGAGGGTATCATGTAAGCGGCGCTACGGGCAGCGGTATTGGCTTTGCATTTCGCGATCCACATGGCATACGCCCTTCTTACTATTATGTGAATGAAGAAGTGGTGGTAGCCGCATCTGAAAGAGCCGCTATCCGCACAGCATTTAATGTAGGAGAAAACGAAGTAAAGGAATTAATGCCCGGACAGGCATTGATCGTAAATGCAGATGGCGAATGGCAAATCACACAACTGGTACCTGCCAAAGAAAGAAAAGCTTGTAGTTTTGAGCGCATTTATTTTTCTCGCGGAAGTGACGAAAAAATATATAAAGAAAGAAAAGCACTGGGGTACAATTTAAGCGAGCAAGTACTCAATGCGATTAATCACGACCTCCGTAACACCATTTTTTCTTTTATACCCAATACCGCCGAAACAGCCTTCCTAGGTATGCAAAAGGGAATGGAAGCTTACCTGAATAGAATAAAAACAGAAAGAATACTTAGCTGGGGAAAAGACTTTGACGAAGAAAAGCTAAGTGAAATGATTAACCGACGTATCCGGGTAGAAAAGATTGCCATTAAGGATGTAAAGATGCGCACATTTATTACGGAAGATGCCAGCCGCAATGAAATGGTGCAACACGTTTATGATATTACCTACGGAACAGTGCGACCCGGCATAGATACGCTTGTTGTGATAGACGACTCTATCGTAAGAGGTACTACGCTGCGGGAGAGTATTATTCGTATGCTGGCAAGGCTGCAACCTAAAAAAATTATTGTTGTTTCCTCATCCCCTCAGATTCGCTATCCCGATTGCTATGGCATTGATATGAGTAAGATGGGTGACTTTATCGCTTTCAATGCAGCAGTAGATCTTTTAAAAGAAAGAGGCCAAGCCGATCGCTTGCAAACATGGTGGGATCGCTGCAAAGAACTACAACGCAACAATCAACTACATACGGAAAACGTAGTACAGAATCTTTACAAGCAATTTACCGCGGAAGAAATAGCGGCTCGTGTAGCACAATTAATCACACCTCCTGAAGTAGCTATTCCTGTAGAAGTAATTTTTCAAAGTGTGGAAGGCTTGCATAAGGCCTGCCCCAATAATCTAGGCGACTGGTATTTTACAGGAGACTACCCCACACCCGGCGGTAATAAAGTGGTGAACAAAGCCTTTATGAATTATATGGAAGGCAGAAATGAAAGAGGCTATTAGCAAAAAGATATTTAGCAGGCAAGTATTACTACATTTTTGTTGCTCTCACCATTTCCCGCTTACCCGGTGGTCCGGGAATTTTTTCTATACTAAATCCAGCGGCTTGCATAGAACGACGTACTACACCTTTGCTGCAATACGTAACCAATATTCCTTGTGCTGACATAAACTTCGCAAGCTGTGAAAAAACAGCCGTTGTCCATAGCTCGGGTTGAGCGGCTGGAGCAAAAGCATCGAAATAAATAATATCAAAAAGACGGGAAGGAAAAAAATGGAGTAAGTCTGCTTGTGCTTTATGCAGGTAAAAAAAATTAGAAATGGCTACCTCCTTTTCCCAAGGCGCGATATGCAATTGTTCAAATATTTTTTGCGAAGACTCCTGCAGCAGTTTTGTATAGTTTAGCTGCTCCCACTCCTTTTGTATTAAAGGGAAAAGTTCAATAGCTGTGTAATAAATCGTTTGGTTTGTTTCTGTTGCTTCTATTTGCGTAAGCAATGCATTGAGCCCCGTTCCAAAACCCACTTCAAGAATAGCTACTTTTTCTTTTGGAGTAGGACAATTGTAATGACGTAGCCCTGCTTCTATAAAAATATGCAGTGACTCTTGCATAGCTCCGTGATGCGAGTGATACGTTACATTCATAGCAGGAATGCTTATAGAAGCCGAGCCATCTCTCGTTAAAATAATTTCACGCTGCATACAGGCAAAGTTCTAATTTTATTTCATGCAGTATGTAGCACATCTTTCAAAAGATAAAAAATTAGGAAAGATTCTTAAGCAATCCGAGCCGCACAAACTCAAAAGAAGAAAAAATCTTTTTGTGTACCTATGTGCCTCCATCATGAGTCAGCAATTGTCCACCAAAGTAGCTGATGTGATTTATAGCAGATTCATCCTTTTATACGATGGCAAGGAGCCTACCGCCGAACAGGTAGTTAATACACCATTTGAAGAATTAAGAAGTATAGGATTGAGTAATGCCAAAGTTCGTTATGTACAAAATGTTGCTCGCTTTCATATTGATAATGGCATTGAACATAAACAATTGGCGAAGATGGATAACGAAGCGGTTATTGCCTACCTCACTGCTATTAAAGGTGTAGGCCGGTGGACTGTTGAAATGCTATTGATGTTTGCGCTGAGCCGGGAAGATGTTTTTGCTATGGATGATTTGGGTATTCAACAGGCAATGGCGGGTTTGTACAACCTGGATAAAACAGATAAAAAGAAGTTTAAAGAAGATATTTATAGGATTGCTCTCAAGTGGAGCCCATACCGCACCTACGCCTGTGTACATCTTTGGCGATGGAAGGACAAAACCCCCGTAAAAAAGAAACAGAGGTAGCATACAAAAGTCTTTAGATAGTAATACTGTCCATTTTTTGCAACCACTTTTCATCAACACTTGCTCCAAGTCCCGGCACTTCCGGGATAGTTATCTCTCCGTTTTTTTCATATGTAATACCTCCTGTTACCGGATCTTCCCGAAACATGAGTGCCGTATCAAAATCGTAATGTTCTATCAAAGAATCACAAAGAGAAAAATGAGCAAAAGCCGTCATCGCCAGACGAGATTCCATAAAGGCACCTACTTGTAAATGAATAGAGGCTGCTTTTGCGACATCTACAATTTTTTTAGCCTTATAGAGGCCGCCAGCTTTCCCAATTTTTATATTGAAGTAATCACAAGCCTCTAGAGCCGCTAATCTTGCTGCGTCATGCTCGTCACCACAGCTTTCATCTGCCATAATGGGTATGGGACTTTCTTTCCGTACACGTGGTAAGTTCATAAAATCCCATCGGGCAATCGGCTCTTCACAATGCTGAATATCCAATGACGCTAAAGCTTGCAATGTTGTAATAGCTTCCTCTACTCCCCATCCCTGATTAGCATCAATACGCAAGGGTATAGAAGAGCCTACTGCTGCACGAATAGCTTTCATACGCTCTACATCTTTATTGCCGTCCTTCCCTACTTTTACTTTAATAGCAGGATATCCTTGTTGTTGAATCAACAAAGCATCCGCCGCCATCTTTTCCGGCTCACCAATGCTTACCGTGTAATCTGTTATAATTGTTTTTGTATTTTCCCCGCCCAAAAATTTATAAAGAGGAAGGTTATTATATTGAGCCGCTATATCATGCAGCGCTATGTCAAAAGCACTTTTGATACTTGTGTTTCCATAAATGAGTTGATCCATCTCCGCAATCCTTTCCCCTATTGCCAATGCATTTTTATTTTTAAAAAGCTGGGCAAAGTACTGACCTACTGCAAAACATGTATCAACACTCTCCCCGTTAATGCTCATAAAAGGACTACACTCACCATAGCCTGTAATGCCTTCCTTGGTACGTAGCACAACAATCAAATTTTCTGCATGGTGGATAGTACCTAGCGAAATAACAAAAGGTTCAATTAAAGGAATAGATAGCTTATACAGCTCTACCTGCTGAATAGTAACAGAACTCATAAAACAAAGCTAGTGTATATACGGATGAAAAAAGATAGAAAGACAGTGGATTCTTTCTCCGACACAGAGGTTATTCTCACTATAAAAAAACCTTGCTTATTCCTTACTTGTTTCATTTAATGCAGTCCATAGTAAATCCTTCAATTGCGGTAAGCCTTTTTGTGCAACAGCCGAAATAAATAAATGGGGGACCTTGGCCGGCAATTCTTTTTCTATGGCAGCCCTCAACTCTTCATCCAACATATCTGATTTGCTTATAGCTATGATAAATTGCTTATGCAAAAGCTCAGGGTTATACTGCTCCAATTCATTTACTAATACTTCAAATTCCTTTTTGTGATCGGGGCTATCTGCCGGAATTAAAAACAAGAGAACTGCGTTTCTTTCAATATGGCGAAGAAAACGATGGCCCAGCCCTTTTCCTTCAGCAGCCCCTTCAATAATACCGGGAAGATCCGCAATACAAAAACTTTTTCCTTCTCTATACTCTACAATGCCGAGATTGGGCGTAATGGTAGTAAAAGCATAATCCGCAATCTTTGGCTTTGCCGCAGTCAGTACAGAGAGTAGTGTGGATTTACCGGCATTAGGAAAACCTACAAGTCCCACATCGGCCAGGACTTTTAGCTCCAAAACTTTCCAGCCCTCTACACCCGGCAAGCCGGGTTGTGCATGCTCCGGTGCCTGATTAGTGGGTGTGGCAAAATGACTATTGCCCAAGCCCCCCCTTCCACCGGGTAGCCAAATCACTTCCTCCCCATCATTCAATATCTCTACCTCTTTTTCACCCGTTTCTTCATCCATTGCTATGGTACCAAGCGGCACTTCAATGATGATATCTTTACCAAAACGACCCGTTTTATTATTCCCACTACCTCCTTCCCCGTTTTCAGCCAATACATTTTTATAATAGCGAAGGTGTAGCAGTGTCCACAGGTTGCTATTCCCTTTTAGGATGATATGTGCCCCCCTTCCACCATCACCCCCGTCGGGGCCTCCAAGCGCAGTAAATTTATTGCGCATAAAATGCTTACTGCCGGCACCGCCATGTCCGCTTCGGCAAAAAATTCTTATCTGATCTACAAAATTGCTTTTTTCCACAAAAGGTATTTGCGCAAAGATAGTTTTTCAAAAAAGAAGGTTGTGGTACTAATAAAAAAAACCCCCAACCAAAAGGCCGGGGGGCAAGGTTAATCAAAAACCCTGAGCATTTATTTTTTCATGATCTTCTGAGTTATTCTTCCTTCTTCTGTGATTATTTCCATCAAATGCACACCGGGTTTCAGGTTCTCAAGATCTGGCATTACAATAATATTTTCTCCTTGTTGCAGGTCAAACACTTTTGAAATCTGCTGTATACCTGCGGCATTATTGATGCGTACAGTCACCTTAGAAGCTTTAGTGCTGTTTAGCTGCATTTTTACATTCGAAGTAAATGGATTAGGATACACCGTAAAGTTGCTTAAAGTTGTTACCCCATTCAAACGTAATGCGACAATCTTGCTATAGCTGGAAGTGGCATCTATATCTACCATGTGAAGGCGATAGTAAACTACACTTGTATTAGAATGGACAGCATCACGGAAGCTGTAAGACTTCTCTTCATTAGTATTACCATTACTTTTTACAGTGCCTACTTTAGTAAACGTTACACCATCCACACTTTTTTCTATCTCAAAGCGGTCACTGTTAATCTCGCCATGTGTAGTCCAGCTAAGTAAAGCAAAGTCATTTTCTCTTACTACTTTAAAGCCGGTAAGTTTTACAGGGAGAGGAATACCGCCCAATCCAAAGATATGGCTGGCATCATCTACAAAAGCTTCTCCGTCCACACCTATACCTGTTACGCGAGCTGTATTGGTTACTGTATTACCAGCATTGGCATTCGCAGGTGTTACGCACTTAAATGATAAAGAATAAGATTGTCCTGGAGCCAATATACCACCACTAGTAGGAGTTGCTCCCGCACCAATGTAAAACTTTACAACTGTTTTACCATTGATGGTAAGCACTTCTGCGTGGTCGTTGTCGGAAGCGTCTGTTTTATCACCTGAACTAACACCGGGAGCCGAGTTAACTACTAATGAACCGGGTACATAGGTAAGCATTGCAGGAAGTGTATCTACAATTACTGTTTGCATAGCATTACCTTGACCATTGTTTCTTCCACTTAAGGTATAAGTGATAGTTTCATTTGGAGCCAGAACATTGGGGCGACCGCCCCCTGTTATTGTAGCTGTCTTGTTGATAATAACAGTAGGATCTTTTGCAATCATGGTAAAGGCAAATACACTGGGGAAGTATTGGTCTGATTCCGTGCCAAATTCAACAGCTAAGTTTGTAGTTGCAGGAGTTATTCCGTAAATGTTATTGCCAGTACCATCAACGCCACCTAGCTCTACTTCATCAATATCTATTCCCATCTGGTTAAGATAATGAGGGTTTTTTGTAGTAACATGTGCCCCATTCTTACTAATAGTTCCATTCCAGAAATTTTGAGCGGGATTCACGCCACCCGAAACATATTTATCATTTATTTTAATATAATCACCATTTGGTCTTGTCTCACTTGATCCAATAGCACCGTCACCCTCCCATGCCATAGTTGACATATAAATGTCTGATGGAACAGTAGAGGCTCCGGGAGCACTTAATCCAGTAAGTGATATAGTGTGTGTAGCACCTCCTTGAACCTGAATAAATCCATCATAAAGCCGAACACTGGAATAATTCAGATTAGGGTTTTCGTACACAACAACAATCGCCCATCCACCATAGTAACCTCCGCCGGCTATTGTACCTGTATTAACAGATATATCAGCTACAGTATAAGTACCTGCACCATTTGAACGAATAAAGCTTGTTATATCTCTATACCCCTGATAAGCCTGATGGTTAGTGCCTGTAATTCCAACTTTATCCAGTTGACCATCCGTAATTGTTTGATAGTTGCCGTCTCCTTTACGAATTCTAACAGTTCTTAGTGTTGCATCACTAGTTGAATTATTCACACGACCACCCCAGTACAAACGAGCAAATTTAATATTAAAAGCTCCTGCAACAGCAGGAAATACCAAATCTGCAGAAGATGAGTTGAACGTATTAGGTATTCTTGTACCTTCCATTTCCATATTAAAATACATGTCTGTACTACTACATCCTGAAGCCTGATGTACTTCAGCAGAAATAATATTGTTCTCTTGCAGCAGGTTTGCAGGAACAGTAAAAGTAGCTTGTCTATAACTGCTGCCGTTATAACAGTCAGTTGCATTTGTAGAATATCCTACCAAGCCTCCTGGCATAGAACTCCTTCCCACTTCTGTGCCATTTACATAAACAATAATGCCATCATCAAAACGCACATTTATCGTATAACCCGAATAACGAGATAAGTCTGCGCTATTAATGCTAACATTTCTTTTAAAATAGTATGTAGTACGATTCCTACTTCCACTTGGTATTTGTGTGCCGTTTGAGCCCATAGCAAACCTAATTGGAGTTGACGAATTGCTACTCCAGCCTGTATTGCTGGTTGATGTTTTCCAGCTTGCATCAGGAGTACTTGTAAAACTTGCATATCGCCATGAATCGCCCCATGAAATTAATGATGCGCTTGGAAGTGTATAGTTTCCGTCTACATCCACATGCTGCATATTACTTTCATCATTGTAATAGATGCTTGTTTTGTAGTCATTGCTCGCTGTTCCATTCTGGAAATAATTCATAACCGTATTACCTCCTTGTAAAATCGTATTTCCAAACATGGTATGGCCACCACGCAAATTATCTGAAAAAACTGGTGCACCGTAGTTGCGCACTATTTGTGCGTTCATCGTTAGTGATGTCATAGCCAACAAAATTGTCGCCATGAGGTGAAGGAGCTTGTCCTTCTTGAGTGTAAAAGTTGTCATGCTCTTAGGTTTATATTGAAAAAATGAAAAACCAGTTCGGGGGCTTTCGGGAGAGTGGACAATAGGGGGTTAATCAGGATGGGTGGACAAACTGGTATTCAGGAATGGAAATAATAAATAGGTAATCGAAAGGATGATGGTACGGTAATTTCCTAAGAAGAAAAACGGATAATAAAATTCAGGGGGTCTTTAGAAAGGGTATTGAACGGAATTGTAGACAGCAAACCTAATATCGATTTTTTGTTTATGCAAGCTTTAGAGCGAAATAATCTTTACAAAACCACGGTATCAACAAAGAGTATTTTATAAAGACTTGGAAATCTATAATTTATACTTCATCCCTGATAAGTTTATCAGGGATGAAGTACTGGTGGACAACAACTATTTTTTGATGATTTTTTGTGTCATCTTACCTTCCTCTGTAATAAGTTCTAAGAAATGAGCCCCCGGTTGAAGTTTTTCCAAGTCCTCCAATACCACAATATTCTCCCCTGGTTGAAGAGTGATAATGCGAGTGTTTTCCACTAACCCGGCAGCGTTACTAATACGCACTGTCATCTTAGAAAGTCTTGTACTATTAATTTGCATCTTTACGCTGGAGACAAAAGGGTTAGGATAAACCATGAAATTAGTAAGTGATGCTAAGCCGTTAAGTCGAAGCGCAATAATCTTGCTGTAGGTAATTATACCGTCTATATCAACGATGCTAAGTCGATAATAAACAATACTGGCATTAGCAACAAGCGCATCAGTATACCGGTACTGTTTTTCATCATTGGTAGTGCCATTGCCCCGCACCGTCCCTATTTTAGTAAAAGAAATACCATCGATGCTACGCTCTATATCAAATCGATCATTTTTTAACTCTCCCGCTGTAGCCCAGCTCAAAAGCGCTTGATTACCCTCACTACTTACCTTAAATTGGCTAAGATTAACTGATAACACAACACCTTGCGGGCCAATAATAGCGGTACCATCATCCGTGTACTCAACACCATCAAATGTGCCATGGATACGTGCTGTGTTGTACACGGAAAGAGTAGGATTAGCATTGGCGGGAGTTCTGCATTGAAACTGGACAGAATAACTATCTCCTGGTTGCAATGTATAAGCTGCATCCCGACCAATATAAAACTTCACATACTCTTTTGTACCCACTGTCCCTTTATAAGCCTGATCTTCATCTTCCTCATCCGATTGTAAACCTGTTGGCCCACCCGGAGCATTGGTATTAATAATGAGTGTGCCGGGTTCATAGGTAAGCCCAAAAGGAATAGTATCTGTAATATAACTATTCGTCAATGTGCGACTTCCTGTATTGCTTCCGGATAAGGTATATGTAATTAGTTCATTGGGGTTCAATAAATCAAAAGGAGCTAAACTTGTTGTGGCTGTTTTATCCAATGAAATAACCGGTGGAGTCATATTGGCCGAAAAAGCAAAAAGAGAAGGATAATAAGAGTCTCTTTCTGTATAAAGATCGAATGTGACACTAAATGCGCCTGAGGGAATGTAGGAGCTGATATCAAACTGATCAATATCGATCGACATTTGGTTGCCTAAGTAAGGCAGCCTAGAGTCAGGTGGAAGTACAGCTCCATTCGTGGAGATTGTTCCGTTCCACGTATTGTAAACAGGATTTAAATCATCAAAGTAAAGGTTCCCATTAATTTTTACTGAATCGCCAGCCAGATTGCCATCGCCTTCCCATACAACTGCTCCCATTCTTGCCTCAGAGCCAGCGCCTGCCGGTATTGCGAGACCGGATAATGTAACGGTAGTGTGATAAGATACTTCTTCGTCAAAGACCCATTGAAAGCCATCATAAGCACGAACACTCTTCACCGGAAGAGAAGGATTTGTATACACGATATATAAAAACCAACCTCCAAACGCACCACTACTGGCTAAGTTGCCCGGAGTAACCGCAATATTACCAGCCCAGTATTCACCATTAGGATCTCCTATAATCGTAACAGGAGCAGAGCATTGATATGCATAAAATCCGCCTCTGTCGATATAATCAAACTCCGTAGCTTGTACATCACTATAAGCACCATTACCTTTTCTGAATTTCACTGTTTGGTTGGAAGGCAGATTCATATCAAAACTGCCTACACCAGTCTTATTAGCCCGGCCACCCCATACAAGTTTCGCAAATACAACTGTGCTTCCCGCAGGCAAATTTAGCTTGGCCATAGAGGAATTGCGAGTGGCCGCTCCATTTCCGGTTGTTCCATCCATGTCAATATAGCGCATTGTTCTACTATCATTACCTGTAGTATTAAGATGAATATCGGCTCCAAAAACAGGATTGGTTGCTGTACCGGTATAATCACCCATTACAGTATTACCAATGATGTCAAAATCACCCGCAATATTATCCGAGTAAATAAGTTGAAAATTTCGTTGACTTATTGCAGTTAAATGCGATAAAAAAAAGCAGACAGAAAATAGCAGGCAAGGGCTAGCCTTACCGGTTAAAGTAAAATTTTTCATGCTCAGAGATTTGTTAATCAATTAGTTCAGCAATACAAAGTGTACGGAGAGGATGGCATTTTACAGGAATGGAATACAACACAGATAGGGCTGAATGAGAATAAGATCAACTTAATTTCCCAAAAAGGATATTAAAATTCTGAAGAAGAACAAACCTAAGCCAGATTTTATTGAACAACAAATAAAATATTACAGTGCCTTAACCTTGCTTTTCCTCCTTCCATGACGCATATAAAGGTGGTTTGGTTTTTATTGTAGCAGTTTTTTCTTTAATGAATGCCTCTTCGACAACTAAAGTAGCTTTGCAGGCCGCCGGAAGTTCCTGATAAAGTTTCGTTCCTTTTGTTTTCCAAGCTATCATTTCATTGCTGACAAGCTTTACTACTTTGGCAGGATTGCCGACAATCAGACTACGTCGCTTAAATTTCTCTCCTTCTTTTATAAAAGTCAGCGCTCCTACAATACATTCATTACCCAGCACTACATTGTCCATTACAACAGCATTCATGCCGATAAGACAATTTGTGCCAATAGTAGCGCCATGAATTACAGCTCCATGGCCGATATGCGTGTTTTTCTTTAGTATCACTGTTTTACCAGGAAACATATGAAGTGTGCAATTTTCCTGCACGTTACACCCATCTTGTATAATGATTTTACCCCAATCACCTCTGATAGCCGCACCGGGACCGATGTAACAATTTTTGCCAATGATAACATCGCCGGTAACAGCCGCCTGAGGGTGTACAAAAGAAGAAGGGTGTACAACCGGTATAATACCGTTAAAAGCGTAAATCATTCAACAAGGTTTTTATGAGTACGAAAACAAGTGCCTTTAAAATAAGCTACAACATGTCCCTGCTGATTAGTAATAGTGATATGATATAAGCCTGTGCTTTTCCCATTATGTAGCTCTTTGGCTTCTGCGATAAGCTCGTCGCCTACGTGTACGGGTTTAATGAAATTAATCGAAGTATCAAGTGCAACAGACAATACATTTCTATTATTACAAGCAAACGCAAAGGCACTATCGGCCAAAGAAAAAGCAACACCACCATGTACAATACCAAAGCCGTTAATCATCTCCGGGCGTACGGTCATTTTTATTTTACTATAGCCTTCTTCTATCGTTAGTAAACTTATGCCGAGCCATTGACTGAAAAGATCGTTTTTCATCATGTGGTCTACAACAGTAGTAGCTAAAACATCAGCATTATTTTGCATAGTAATTATTTTATTTTCCTAAAAAAGAAGGATTTCTTTTTTCCAAAAATCCACGCACGCCCTCATTAAAATCGTAGGTAGCGGCAGCTTTTTGCTGTAATACATCTTCCGCAATAAGTTGTTGCTCCAAGGTATGCATACGTGATAGTTGCAGCGCCTTTTTTGTGTAGGCAAGCGCCTTGGTTGGCAACTTGGCGAGTTTTGTAGCAATAGCGATAACGGTTTCTTCAAAGGCTGCATCTTCTACTGTTTTATAAACGAGCCCTGTTTTTTCTGCTTCCTCTGCTGTAAGTTTATCACCCAGCATCATAAGAGCACTTGCTTTTTGCCACCCTATAAGACGGGGAAGAAAAAAAGTGCCGCCACTATCAGGAATTAATCCAATTTTTGAAAAGGCTTGAATAAAAGAAGCAGACTTTGTCGCAATGACAATATCACATGCCAAGGGAAGATTAGCTCCCGCTCCGGCAGCCACGCCGTTTATAGCAGCAACGACCGGCTTTTCCAGTTGTTGAATTTTTAAGATTATCGGGTTATAATGTTCGCTTAATATTTTTTCCATTCCCGGCCCTTCGGGGTTTATCACTTCTTCCAAATCCTGTCCTGCACAAAAAGCTTTTCCAGCACCGGTAATTATAATGCAGCGCACAGAATCATCCGTAGCACAGTCATCTAGTTTTTGTTGAAAATCTAATGCCATTTCTCTATTAAACGCATTAAGCTTCTCCGGGCGATTTAATGTTATGTAGGCAACGTTTTCTTTTATGCCAAAAAGAACAGTACTCATATATGAAGTCTTTTATACAAGGCAAACTTAAAATAAAAAAAGCACCCCCGTAGGAGTGCTTTTTTAAAGAAAGCTAATTCTGTTATAGTTTGGTAAAGCGTATTACTTTACTTTGATTTTTGCTATCTGTTATCTGCAAGACATAAACACCTTGTGGTAAAGATTCTACAGAAATTGTTTCCTGTGCATTTGCCACATTTTTACGAGATATAAGTGCTCCCTGATTGTTAAAGATAGAGAGGCGATCGCCTGCTTTCAATTGTGTTACTGTAATTACGCTCCGAGCTGGGTTGGGGAACAGTTTTATTTCCTGAGCGGATGTAGAGAAATCAACTGTTCTTATATGACTGTACGATATTTCACCCGACAAATCTTTTTGTTTTAAACGGTAATGATTGATGCCAGCAAGTGGTGCGTTATCTACAAAAGTATAATTGCTCGTTGCGCTAGTGCTACCTTTTCCTTCTACAAAGCCAATGGTGGTAAAGTCTGTGCCATTTGCACTTCTTAAGATTTCGTAGCCAGCATTATTTTGTTCGGAAGAAGTTGTCCAGGTTAAGCTTACAGAAGTACCTGATTTTGCTGCGTCAAATTTCGTTAGGCGTACAGGTAATGGGATGGCAACCTCACCGCAAACACCATCCTGTCTGATCTGTACTTGTGAGCCATTTAATGCTACATTGAAAATACTAATCTTGTACAGACTTCCGCTTGATTCTTCGCCCCCATATCCTGTATCGTCTTTTAAAAAGGTAATACCATAATTGTTAGACATTTGTGTGATCAATAATTCTTCCGGGTCATCAATGACTCCGGCAAAAGTGCCATTGATGTATACATTCACAAAATTTTCTGTGGCTTTTCTTGTAAATGTCAAATTATACCATTCGTCTGTTGTAATACTTGTTGCAAGACTATATACATTTCCTGTAGCAGTTGAGTAGCTATAAAGAAGTCCATCTACGGCTAAATACAAACCATTGTCACTAAAAAGATCGACGCCCCCGTCCAAATTATAAAAGCCAACTAATCGGCTAGATGCTTCTGCACCTGAAAGGGCACTAAACTTAACAACCATCTCTATTGTATATTCATCTTGTACAAATTCAGGCGTGTTTGAAAATTGTAACCCAAAACCCTGATTATACTGAACAATAGTATTATCTGTCGCACAGCTTCCGCTTAAAGATACTAGAGACGGATCCACTGTAGTAGAAAAATCCGTAAGATCTCCTAATGGAGTTAACTCATAACCTAAAGCGCTAGTCCCCCCCACCACTACGGAAGTATATGGTGCGTTATGAAATCGCCACTGATAACCTAGATTTGGAGTCATTACTGTTAGATAGCCATCATTACAAATATTATTAAATCGGCTTTTTACATCAATACTAGCCAAAGGCTTATTAAAAACTGAAATGGACTTTACCAATCCGCTAGACTCTTCGCCGCCATATCCCGTATCATCTTTAAAAAAGCTAATGTTATAATCGTTTGTTGCTTGTGGTTGAAGAACATTTTCCGGATCTTCTACATTTCCGATTAAGTCTCCATTTATATAAACACGAATAAAAGCTTCTGTCGATTTTCTCGTAAAGACTAAATGATACCATTCGTTGTTTGTAATACTTGTTGCCAAGTCGAGTACAGAACCGCTGGCAGTTGAATAGCTATAAAGCAAGCCGTCTGATGTTACATATATTCCATTATCACTATTGGCATCTAAACCACCATCTAAATTGAAAAAACCTATCAGCCTATTTGTACCGCCAAGCCCGCTAAGGCTATTGAACTTAACCACCATCTCTATTGTCCAACTGTTTGTTACAATAGGACTCCCACTTCCATCATCATTAATAAACTCAAAGCCAGATCCCTCCTCATAGCTAGCTACCTCCATATTATTCGTACAAGATGCTCCCAATCCAATACTTTCGGAAATACCTGTATTAACTGCCCCACCCCCAATCTTTATTAATTGTTTTGACTGAGAGTTTTCAATGGCAGGTGCAGATGTTGTTGGAAAAGTGGTGGCTGCCGGAAATTTCCAGATATATCCCTCACTTTGCCCTAAAAGTGCAAGACTAGCCAATACACAGATTGCAGATAGTAAAAGTGTTTTCATAATCACATTTAGTTTAGTAATTAAGTATTAAAATAAAGACGATGCAGGTACGATCCAGCAAAGCATCCGTGGCTTTTAAGGAGCTTGGAGAGGTTTAGTAAGACAGGGATTTAGGTTGGATAGATTCAGAAGAATTGGAAAGCAAGATATCTGTACGAAATACAGATTGTGGGACAAATCTAAAGGGGGTTTTTTAGAAATACAAATAATAAAAAATAATTTAGCAAGAAAAACTATTCACAATGACTTAAAATAATCAAAAGGCTCTTGACAATCAACGCATTGGAATAGTGATTTACAAGCTGTGCTGCCAAATTCACTGATTCTTTTTGTATGATAAGAACCGCAATGCGGACATTCTACGGCTTCATTGGGCTGAAATAAAACTGCGTGACAGGTTTGTTGAACCGGGTTAGGTGGGGCAATCCCGTATTCTTTCAGCTTTTGTTTGCCCGATTCTGTCATCCAGTCGGTTGTCCATGCAGGTGCTAACTCCTGTATAATTTCAATAGAGGGGTACCCTTCTACTGCCAGCTCCATACGAATAGTACTACATATAAGATCATAAGCAGGGCAGCCTGTATAAGTAGGTGTTACGGTTATAACAGGTTTACTTCCTTCCACGTTTATTTTCCTAACAATACCTAAGTCCAGTATAGACAAAACAGGCACTTCGGGATCCATTATTCTGCTAAGGATGGCTTTAATTTTTTCTATTTCAATATGTTCTTTTTGGCTCACCATACGGCATCAGGATAAGTGCGGGGCAATACCTGCATTTCAGCTAATAAAGAAGATAAGTGTTCGGTATGTTGACCCAGCTTGCCAATAGATTTTGTTTCAGAAAAACCCTTGAAAGAAAGAGTAGCTTGCTGAAAAATTTCTTCTGTTTGTTGTAACCATTTCTCTTGTAACAAACTGAGGTTGGCAACAACATGGTAAGAAACCGGTATAAAAAATTCTTTCATATAAGGCTGCCAGTAATCAATAGCCTTTTTCATCCTTTGATGACTTTCCTCCGTACCATCACCAAGGCGTATCACCCACTCACTGCTCCAACGTAGGTGATAAGTTACTTCTTTCAAAGATTTGGTGGCAATAGCGGCTATTTGTTCATCTTTACTTTGTTGTAATTCCGTGTAGAGTAATGATTGATAATTGCTAAAATAAAATTGGCGTAATATAGTCCTTGCCCAATCTCCTTTAGGTAATTCTACAAGAATATTATTCTTAAATTCAGTCGCATCTCTATGATAAGCGAGCGTATCTTCTGTACAACCGTTACCCATTAAAGAAGCCGCATACTGGTAAAAATTTCTGGCCTGCCCTATCAGATCCAAAGAGATGTTTGTGATAGCAATGTCTTGTTCTAACACCGGTCCGTGGCCACACCACTCACTATTACGATGACCAAGAATTAATGCATTGTCGCCAAGATGAATACTATAATCGATCAACTCTCTATTCATATTACATATGGTTTACTTCATCAGGCAATTCGTAGAAAGTTGGATGACGGTATATTTTATCATTAGCGGGTTCGTATAAAGAAGCTGCCTCGTCAGTAGTTGTTGTATGAATGTATTTTGACTCCACTACCCATATACTTATTCCTTCCATGCGGCGAGTATAAACATCTCTTGCATTTTCAATGGCCATTTTTGCATCTGTTGCATGCAGGCTCCCTACATGCTTATGATCCAGCCCCTGTTTACTTCTTATAAATACTTCCCAAAGCGGCCAGTCATTTTGAGTAGCTGTTGTATTATCAATTGGAGTACTGCCGGCCTTGTCATCCGGAATATCTCCATAAAAATGTTTTTTCACAAGAGAGAACATAACTGCTGTTTTAGGCTACTGATTTTTGTTGTTGTTTTCTTTTTTCTGCATGAGCTATCGCTGCTTCTCTTACCCATGCACCATCCTCCCATGCTTGCTTCCTGGCCTCTATTCTTTCTTTATTACAAGGGCCATTTCCTTTTACTACTTTCCAAAATTCGTCCCAATCAATTTCACCAAAATCATATCCTTTCTTTTCTTTGTTCCAGCATAAATCAGGATCAGGTAATTCCATTCCCAAAATTTTAATCTGCTCTGCACACATATCTACAAAATTCTGACGCAGCTCATCATTGCTTTTTCTTTTTATTTTCCATTTCATACTTTGATCACTATTCGTACTTTCTGTATCCTTTGGGCCAAACATCATAAGCGATGGCCACCACCAGCGGTTAATCGCATCTTGGCACATGGCTTTTTGTTCAGGCGTTCCTTTTGCCAGTGTCAACAGGATATCAAAACCTTGCCGTTGATGAAAACTTTCTTCTTTGCAAATGCGTACCATTGCTCTCGCATAGGGACCATATGAAGTTCTACATAGCATCACCTGATTAAGAATAGCGGCACCATCTACCAGCCAGCCGATAGCACCAATATCGGCCCAAGTGAGTGTTGGATAATTAAAGATGGAGGAATATTTTGCCTTACCACTATGTAGGTCGTTGATCGTTTCCTCTCTGGTAATACCCAGCGTTTCTGTTGCTGCATAAAGATATAAGCCGTGACCGGCTTCGTCTTGTACTTTGGCTAATAAAATAGCTTTGCGTTTTAAAGACGGGGCTCTCGTAATCCAAGCTCCTTCCGGCAACATGCCTACAATTTCACTATGCGCATGCTGGCTTATTTGACGAATATTTGTTTTGCGATAAGCATCCGGCATCCAGTCCTTTGGTTCTATTTTAATTTCCCCTTCTATTTTAGAAAGAAATAGCATTTCCCTATCCATAGTTTCCATGGCAAGCGTTTGAAACGCAAAGTTACTAATCTATACGCACTATTAAAGCTGGT
Source organism: uncultured Citrobacter sp. (assembly GCA_964588445.1). GTDB lineage: Bacteria > Bacteroidota > Bacteroidia > Chitinophagales > Chitinophagaceae > CAZPPM01. The sequence goes on along the minus strand of CAZPPM010000005.1, from coordinate 6,815 downwards.
AGGCAAGCGTAGTACAATCATGTTTTTTATTTGTTTTCAATGCTTAACGACGTCAAATAGCTTTTTTTGATAACACAATTTTCTTACTTTCATGTAAGAACTGCTTTACGATTGCCACACAACTTCAACAATACGGCCTTATTAAAAGAGCTGCAAGAAGCGATCACACAAGGTGATGAAGCAGCATTTACGCAATTATATCAGGTGTTTTACAAAAAATTGGTTCATTTTTCTTCTTCCCTTATACATTCCCAGGAAATTGCAGAAGAAGTAGTAGAAGATGTTTTTGTCAAACTGTGGAGCGATAAAAGTTTGACAGCAGCTATTGACAATATAAAAGTTTACCTGTATGTAGCTGTAAAAAACAAATCCTTAAATGCTCTTTCTCAAAAAGCACGACAACTCATTACAGCGCCCTTTGATTACCTGGATAGCAGCGTAGAAGATTTTCACAGTGACCCTTATGATGTGTTAGTTACCCGCGAAATGATGAAAAAAATGCAGGCAGCCATCCACGATCTCCCTCCTCGGTGCAAAATGATATTTAAATTAATACGGGAAGATGGTTTAAAATATAAAGAAGTAGCTGAAATCTTAAATATTTCCGTTAATACAATTGACACTCAAATGGCGATAGCTGTAAAAAGAATTTGTCAGGCTTTGCAGCTAATGAAACCCTCTTTTACTTTTCCCCTACGATCGGTAAAAAAATAAATTCAAAATTTTTGAAAAAGCTTTAGTAGATCATATTTAGTATACTGTCTTATATAGTAAGACAACTTGCTATATGCCTTTTTCCTCCAATCATTGGATATTATTAACCCGCTGCCTTACAGGCGAAGCAACTCCCGAGGAAAGAGAGATTGTAAAAAAGATATTGCAGGAGAACACCCAAATACAACAGCAATATGAATTATTAACCACTATTTGGAAAGAAAATGAACAGACAATAACTACAGAAGAAGTTGATCTTTCAATAAAAGCCAAAAATATTATTAATAAGGCAGAAGGCATTGCCGCCAATACAGAAGGCAGTAAAAGTACTCGCCTTTCCAGGTTAAGAAAAAGAAGAACTCCCTTTATTTATAGTATGGCAGGCATTTTGTTGCTCTGCCTATGCTGGATTGTTTTGCAGGTAACCAATACTAAAACAACAGCTACACCCGAATCGCTCATTGTAAAAAATGGCAGCCGTATACGATCTCTTTTACCCGATGGAACTGTTGTATGGTTAAATGCAGGATCCAAATTAGAGTATGTAAATGATTTTGTCGGCACTACTCGAGAAGTTGTATTAGAAGGAGAAGGCTATTTTGATGTAGTCAAAATGGAGAATCGTCCTTTTATTGTACACGCGGGCAAAGTGAATATAAAAGTATTAGGTACCTCTTTTAATGTGCGCTCCTATCCTAGCGACAAAGTCATTGAAACCACACTTTTCAAAGGACGGGTGAATGTGTTTAGAGAAGGTGAGTCGGAAGATAAGGCTATTGCTTTGTACCCCAACCAAAAGCTGGTTTTAAGTAAAGACGCAGCTAATACAAGCATCAACCTGTCTGATAAAAATATAGCTGCTGCAAAGAATAACGAAGCACAGTTTGCCATCATACCCATCGATACTACCAAGAAGGAAAACGAACAACTAGAAACTGCCTGGGTGTATAGTCGGCTTGAATTCAGAGGAGAAAGCTTTGAGGAACTAGCTCCTAAGCTTGAAAGATGGTATAACGTAAAAATCACATTTACAGATAAAAAAGTACATCGGCTGGTAGTGACGGGTTCGTTTGAAAAAGAAACAGTTGCCGAAGCTTTTGCAGCGTTGAAAGTGGGTTTTCCTCAACTCAATTATAAAATCAATGCAAATGAAATACTTGTTGGCGTATCAAATTAATCTTCGACCTAAGTAAAAAGAAACCAAAAAGCGGAGAAAGTGTTGGCGCACTTTCCCGCTGGTAATGAAGGATAAACGAAATAATCAACCGGACAAGTTGAATTGTTTAACCCCCTTAATGTCTAAAAATATGAATTCTTTTTTAACGGCTGCAAAAAAGCCGTTTACACCAAACGTGCTGCGCATTATGAAATTGACCGCTGCCATTCTGCTTTTCTGTTCACTGCATGTTACGGCTAATGGTTTGGGTCAGGAGAAAATCTCCCTCTCTACCAAAAAAACAACAATCGGACAGGTTCTTCGCTCTATTGAAGAAAAAACCAGCTATCGATTCTTGTACAACGATGCATTAAAAGATATCAAAGGCAAAGTTTCTATCAACGTTGAAAACGCATCCGTAGAAAGTTTGCTCAGTTTGATATTGAAAAAAACGAGATTGCTTTATCAGATTATGGGAAATAACCTGATCGTTATTAAGGAAGATCCCACTATACCGCCTGATGTAATTGTAAAAGGAAAGGTAACAGGAGAGGGGGGGACGCCGCTGGCTGGTGTATCTGTTCAAGTAAAAGGAATATCAAAAGGTACAGCCACCAATGCTAACGGTGAGTTTTCATTAACAGTGTCCGACGAAAATGTAACTCTGGTTTTCTCCACGATCGGTTATGAAGAACAAGAAGTAGCCCTCGCAGGAAAAACAGATATTGCAGTAACACTTATTCCCGCTACAAAAATGATGGACCAGGTGGTGGTCATTGGCTATGGTACTGCGAGAAAAGGAGATTTAACAAGTGCGATTGGCACTATTACGCAGGAAGAGTTGAAGAAAACTCCAAATGGAGCCTTGCTTAATGCTGTACAAGGCAATATAACCGGTGTACAGATCAGCAGTTTAGGGGGTCCGGGCGATGCTCCTGAGATCAATATCCGCGGTATCAAATCGTTATATGGAGGAAGTGTTCTTTATGTAGTAGATGGGGTGTTCGTTGATAACATTGATTTCTTAACCCCCAATGATATCCAAGATTTCCAGGTATTAAAAGATGCTTCGTCTGCTGCTATTTATGGTTATAAAGCCTCTAACGGAGTAATATTAATTACCACCAAAGGTGGTAGGTATAACAAGCAAGCAACTGTTTCTTATTCTGGTTATTATGGCATACAAAGTGCAACTAACGTGGTAAAAATGGCCAACGCAGAGCAATTTGTAAATTTTGCCAATGAATCAGGCTCAAGTGTTGAAATTGCCAGTGTGCAGGCGGCGATTGGCCGATTTGGAAGAAGCCGGATCAATCCTAATTTACCCGATGTAAATACCGATTGGTATAGAGAAACTCTTCGCAATGCTGCCATTTCGAACCATGATATTTCTGTTGACGGGGGGTCTCAAAGCGTATCTTATTCTGTTGGAGCAAGCTATTTTTCCCAAGACGGAATTTTGGATATGAAAAACGGGTACAAGCGGTACAATTTAAGAGCCAAATTAGAAGCAAAGGCTAAAGATTGGTTAACTGTTGGAACGAGTGTCGTTTATAGCAAAAGCGACCAATACAATTATGGCAATGTTAACCCATGGGCAGAAATATATTATGCTGTGCCAATACTACCTGTGCTAGACAACAATTTCGCAGATCAAGCTATAAACTCCAAACCTTATTCTGACGCTAGAGATATAGGATATAGAGGTTCGCAGAACCCTTTCCCCAATATTGATAACCTTAATAACCTAGGTGAAAGAAGAAGGATTACGGCCAATGTATTTGGTGATTTTCATATTCTTCCAAAAGCGCTAACCTTTAGAACGAGCCTTTCTTATAATAACAAAAATGACAACAACAGGCTGATGAATTTGCCCTATTATATAGACGGTGATTATCAAAGAAGTCTAGTACAATCGTCCATTACGAGGTCTAATGTACTGGAGGAAAATTACATTTTTGATAACACCTTAACATATACCAAGGCATTTGGAGATCACGATATTACTGCCATGGGAGGATTTTCTTTTAGGGATGAGAAGTATACCTTATTTTCAACTACAGGAAATTTTTATGAGGGAAGCCCCTTTTCAAGAGACTTAGAGCAATCCTGGTATATTCAAAATACCGCTGTAGCTTCAAGAATATCATCAGATATAGGCACAAGGGTATATAGCCGCTCCTATTTTGGGAGGTTGCAATACAAGTACATGAATAAATATATTGCGTATGCTACTCTTAGAAATGAGGCTGCCAATAAATACAACCAGCAAAGAGATATTACGTTGCCTGCTGTTGGGCTAGCTTGGGTTGTTTCTCAGGAAGACTTTCTGCAAGATATTCCTTCAATTAATTATTTGAAAATAAGGGCAGGTTGGGGCAAATTGGCTAACGGTAATATTCCTACAGCAAGAGCTCAAGCGGCCAATGCATTGTGGAGTGTATTCAACGATACAAAAGTAGATGGCTTTAATTTTTCTACTTATCAGGACAATCTAAGTTGGGAGTTTAATGAAGAGTTGAACATAGGGCTAAATTTAGAAATGCTAAACAGGAGGTTGTCTATTGACGTAGATTACTTTATTAAAAATACCAAGAATCTGGCTATACCCGTATTGCCTCAGGTTGGTAACGAAATAAGCTATAATAATGTGGGGACTATGCGTAATAAGGGTATAGAAATTGCAGCCACCTGGAGAGGAACGTTTGCTACAGATTTCGGGTATAAAATAGGCGCTAATTTTAGTACTATTAAAAATGAAGTTACCAACCTTTTCGGGCAGGCATTTTTAACCAGAGGACCACTGGCCGAGTTCCCACAACGATTGACAGTAGGGCAGCCCTTTGATGTATTTTATGGATGGGATATTATAGGTGTTTATCAAAGTCAGCGTGAGATAGATGCCGATCCTGTAGCTGTTGCAGCAAACACTGCCGGTGCAGGAACAGTAAAACCAGGGTATTTTAAATACAGAGATGTCGATAATAATGGTGTCTTGGATGCTAACGACAGAATATATTTAGGTTCTCCTGCTCCTACTTATTATTATGGTGCCAACATTGGATTGGACTATAAAAACTTTGACCTGTCGATCCGTGTTTACGGGCAGGGAGGAAATATTATCTTCAATAGTAACCGGGCCGAAGTTTTCAGGAACCAGGGAAGAAACATAGACGCACAGTTAGCCGAAAACCGCTGGCGTGGTGAAGGTACCGCCAACAGTTATCCTTCATCTGAAGGGTATAGAACTGCCTGGAACCAAAGAGCTTCAAGATTTTGGTTGGAAGACGGAAAATTCTTCAGGGTGCAGAACGCACAGTTAGGATATACAATAGAAAAGCATAACAAAATACCTGAAATGCGTTTTACGCTTACTGCCGACAGGCCTTATGTATGGTCTAAAAGCAAATCAACTAATGTAGAAGTAGGGTTTGATGGCATTGATTCAGGTACCTATCCCACCCCTTCCGTGTTCACCCTTGGTTGGAGCGTTAAATTTTAATACTATCTATTAATGCTTTTAAAAAAATAAAATGAAAAGTAATAAATATTTATTGGCTCCTTTATTAATTCTTACAGCATTGTTAGTAACAAATTGTAGTAAGCAATTAGGAGAGCCAAGAGAGTTAGAAACCCAAGCCGGAAGCGTAGACTATACCAGTGCCACTGCAGCAAAAGCCGCACTGGTAGGAGCTTATCAATCATTCTATGATTTTTGGTGGGAGCATGTTCCTGTATTGTCAGTTCGCGGGGACGATGTAAATTCCGGGGGCGGCAGGAATGGTGTATATGATCAGGCTCCTTTCCACGATATCGACATGTTTGTGTATGATGCCAACTTTTGGATGATAAATAATGTGTGGGACGGTTTATTCCAACACGTTCTTCAAATTACGGCGCAAATTGAGCAGCTGGAAAAATTTAGAGCAGCCGGTGTAAGTTCTACATTAATAGATCAATATGTTGCCGAGTGCAAGATATTGAAGGGTTGGCTTACATTAACGTTGTCAAAAACATTTGGTGGCGTGTTTAAAGTAACTTCTACAGACCCAACAGCCCTTTCAATGCAGACTAAGGATGAGATCATGAACTGGATCAAAACCGAAATGGAAGACGCGTCAATGAAGGCATTGGATATGCGTCCTAATCAACGGACCGATTTAATGGGGGGAGTCACAAAATATACTGCTTTGGCAGTAAAGGCAATGGCAGAACAGGAACTAAAAGATTACAATGCAGTGGCAGCTACCACGGGGGCCATTATTTCTTCCAACAAATTCACTTTATACAGTGACTTTAATAAGCTTTTTAAAACCGCAGGTAAATTATCCAGTGAGAGTATTTTGGAAGTGCAATACTCGGATTTCAATTCAGGTTCGGGGGATAGCCGGAATTATTTAAATGACTTTTTCGGACCTACAAACTGGACACCTGCAGTTAGTAGTGCTGGTGGAGGCTGGGGGTTTTTTGAGCCAAGTGAAAAGTACGTTAAGTTCATGTTGACCCGGGGTGAGAGAACCCGTCTTCAGTCAAGTGTAATTTTTACACCGGACGGTATGAATTTAGTAAAATCAGACCCTGCATTTTCTACACTTCCTGCATGGGTTTCTAACACCACTACTGAGGGTGATATCTTCTTGAATTCACCTAGGGCTTATTTCTATAGCGGTAAGCATTATCTTCCTACAGTAGAATTAATACCGGGAAGAACTGGGTATGCTAGCAATAAAAACATGATCATTACCAGGTATGCAGAAATACTATTAATGTATGCTGAAGCTGTAACTCGTGGTGGTGCTGCTTCTGCAGGAACAGCAGATAATGCTGTAAACCTGGTAAGATCAAGGGCAGGGTTGACACCGTTAAGCGGAGTAACTAGCCAGCAGGTACTAGATGAGAAATATGCAGAATTGGCTATGGAATGGGGCAATAGATATTATGATAT
>CAZPPM010000004.1:0-53859 GCA_964588445.1 uncultured Citrobacter sp. | reverse complement strand
CCAACGTAACCGATACTCCTTTGCTGGTTGATATTGACACAGGTTTTGGCCCATCAGCTTTTAATGTAGCCCGCACTATCAAATCGGTTATCAAAGCAGGTGCAGCAGCTATTCATATGGAAGATCAGGTAGGTGCCAAGCGTTGCGGTCATCGTCCGGGCAAAGAGGTAGTTTCAAAAGAAGAAATGGTGGATCGTATTAAAGCAGCAGCCGATGCAAGAACAGATGAACAATTTGTATTGGGAGCTCGTACGGATGCATTTGCAGTTGAAGGTTTAGAAAAAACATTAGACAGAGCGGTTGCCTATAAAGAAGCCGGTGCCGATTTTATTTTTGCCGAAGCTGTTCCTGATTTATCTTTTTATCAAAAATTTGTTGATGCTACCGGTATTCCTGTATTAGCCAATATTACAGAGTTTGGTATGATCCCTATGTACACCGTAGAAGAATTGAAAAATGCAGGTGTAGGATTAATTCTCTATCCGCTTTCAGCATTTAGAGCGGCCAATAAAGCGGCCTTAAATGTGTTTGAACATATCCGTAAAGAGGGTACGCAAAAAAATGTATTAGATACCATGCAAACACGCGAAGAATTATACACAAGTATTGGCTATCATGCATTCGAACAAAAACTAAACAACCTTTACAAAAAACAATAACGATGGCCAGTCAAAATGAAACACCTGCATTTAAGCCTAAAAAAAGTGTAGCTCTTTCCGGCGTTGCAGCCGGCAATACCGCCTTATGCAGTGTAGGAAAAAGCGGCAACGATCTTCATTACAGAGGTTATGATATACTGGATCTTGCAGAAAAAGCACAATTTGAAGAAGTAGCCTACCTCTTGATACATGGAGCATTGCCTACGAAAGAACAGCTAGTCGCTTATAAAACAAAATTAATTTCCTTACGCGGCTTACCGCAAGCCTTGAAGAATGTTTTACAACAAATTCCGGCGGCGGCACATCCTATGGATGTATTACGCACAATGGTTTCTACACTGGGCAGTATTCAACCGGAAAAAGAAGATCATAACCTTGCCGGTGCAAAAGATACAGCGGATAAATTGTTAGCCAGTTTTAGTTCCGCTTTGTTATACTGGTATCATTATAGCCACAATGGAAAAGAGATAGAAACAGTAACTGATGATGAAACCATTGGTGGCCATTTTCTACATCTCTTGCATGGCAAAAAACCCTCTGCCTCTTGGGTAAAAGCGATGCAAATATCATTAAATCTATATGCCGAGCATGAGTTTAATGCGTCTACCTTCACCGCAAGAGTGATTGCCGGAACAGGTTCTGATATTTATTCATCCATTACCGGCGCTATCGGCGCTCTGCGTGGTCCTAAACATGGCGGTGCTAATGAAGTGGCTTTTGACATACAAAGCCGCTATGCCAATGCAGATGAAGCAGAGGCTGACATTCGCAGCCGATTAGAAAAGAAAGAAGTGATTATTGGTTTTGGCCATCCTGTTTACACCATATCTGATCCACGTAATGTTGTTATAAAAAAAGTAGCACACGAACTCTCGCAAGAAGCCGGTGATATGCAACTCTATACTATTGCTGAGCGATTAGAAACTATCATGTGGCAAGAGAAAAAGATGTTCCCTAACCTCGATTGGTTTTCTGCCGTATCTTACCATCTTATGGGCATACCCACTGCTATGTTTACACCCCTATTTGTCGCCTCAAGAATTACAGGGTGGAGTGCACACGTAATAGAACAGCGCCAGGATGGAAAAATTATTCGCCCCAGTGCTAATTATACAGGCCCAGAGAATAAAAAATTTATACCATTAGAAGAAAGATAAAAATATGTCAACACACATTTCAAACGAAAGACCCCAACCAGATAAAGTACTAGCAGGCATTGCAGATTATGTATTGAACTATGAAGTCAAAAGTGATCTTGCCTGGAAAACAGCACACTATTGTTTGCTCGATACATTAGGTTGCGGTTTTGAAGCGCTCTCTTATCCGGCCTGTACCAAGCTATTAGGCCCTATTGTAAAAGGAACTGTGGTTCCCAATGGTGCTAAAGTACCTGGTACGTCTTTTCAAATCGACCCTGTACAAGCTGCTTTTAACATTGGCGCTATCATTCGCTGGCTCGACTTTAATGATACCTGGCTCGCAGCAGAATGGGGACACCCCTCTGACAACCTCGGGGGTATATTAGCGACTGCCGATTGGCTATCAAGAGTAAATATTGCCGAAGGAAAAGCACCGCTTACCATGAAGCAGGTGTTAGAAGCCATGATTATGGCCCATGAGATACAAGGCGTATTAGCGCTGGAAAATTCTTTTAATAAAGTAGGATTAGATCACGTTATACTGGTAAAAATTGCATCGGTAGCTGTTGTAGGCAAACTAATAGGCTTATCACGTGATGAGTTGATCAATGCTATATCACTCGCTTTTGTAGACGGACAATCCTTAAGAACTTATCGCCACTCACCTAACACCGGAAGCCGTAAATCATGGGCAGCCGGCGATGCTACTTCCCGCGCTGTACGGTTGGCATTGATTGCGCAAACCGGTGAAATGGGCTATCCCTCTGTATTAACAGCAAAGACATGGGGGTTCTATGATGTTTCTTTCAAAGGAAATGCCTTTAAATTTCAGCGAGAATATGGTTCGTATGTAATGGAAAATGTATTGTTTAAAATATCATTTCCTGCAGAGTTTCATTCACAAACGGCTGTAGAAGCGGCTATGACATTGCACCAGCAATTGAAAGCCGCCGGAAAAACAAGTGAGGATATTAAAAAAATCACCATTCGCACACACGAGGCCGCTATCCGCATTATTGATAAAAAAGGTCCGCTCAACAATCCGGCCGACCGCGATCATTGTATTCAATACATGGTAGCTGTTCCTTTAATTTTTGGAAGATTAACAGCAGCAGATTATGAAAATGATATTGCCAATGATCCACGCATTGACATCCTTCGCGATAAGATCATTTGCGTAGAAGACACGCAGTTTACACACGACTATCATGATCCGGAAAAACGTTCTATCGCCAATGCGTTAACAGTAGAATTAAATGATGGTTCTATCTTGAATGAAATTGTTGTAGAATATCCTATAGGCCATAAACGCCGCCGCGAAGAAGGTATACCGGAATTGTTAAAAAAATTCCGCATCAATATTGCGCGGAGATTTCCGGAGAAACAACAGCAGACTATTTTAAACTTATCATTGGATCATACGCAACTCATCAATACACCGGTTACTACTTTTGTAGATGCCATGGTGATATAACTATTAAAAGAGCTAATTGCTTCTACCCATACAAGCAATTAGCTCTTTTTTATTCTGCACCATCATTTCCCTTTGACATTAACCAGTCTTTTGCAACTCCTGAACATATAAAATAGTCATGATCGTTAAAGCACATTAAGTATGTTGCAGCAGAATCTGTCAAATAGAAAGAAAAACCAAAGCTGTCTCCTAATAGTTTAGAAAGATCCCCTGAAGACTTAAAAATAAAAATACTGTTGGATTCACATGGTTCAACAAAAAGTATTCGTCTTTCTTCAGGTAGAAAACGCTTTTGAATCTTCCACCCTTGGCTATCTTTAATACTTAAACTATCTATTAGATTATCCCATATCGGAAACTTATATTTATCAAGAAGACAATATTTTTCTATAACCTTTTCAATAATCCAATCTCCATTCATTTCCTCTACTTCCAACTCCAACAATTCGGCTATTGCTCTAATTTCATTTAATACAATACTCATTTTATTTTTTACCTATGCAGGCACAACTCTTGTAGTATACTTTTATATTATTAAGTATAAATGCTTATTTTCTTCAAGCATTCAATCATTTCAGCAAAATTAGCGATGCTCAATTTAAAATCGTTGCCGGCTGCTCCCCTTCTTTGAGCAATGTTTGCTGTACGATTGTTTCCTGTTGTTTACTTCTCCTACGTAGTTTTTGTACTATCCCATACTTTTTTACAGGCAGGTATTCTTTTACTGAAGAACTCACGGGTTGGGGTACAAGTTTCTTTGGTTTCTTTTTAAACTGATAAATAGAATAGCACAATAATGGCAGACTGATAAAAAACAACTGCGCCCATCCTTCTTTTGTTTGCGAAGCCACTAATATCTCTACATTAATAAATACCAATAGCACAACCAGCGTGCCGTACAAACTCATATTTTTATTTGCCTTTTTCATCTCATTCTTTTCTAAATCTGAATAACAAGCCTTTTAGTAAAGGGTAATAGAAAGCAGTCCATGCTGCTTGTATCAAACAGAAATCGCCCTCATTACAATTATCAAACGTGGCGACCCTGTTTATAAAGAATGAAAGGCCTTAAAGGAAGAAAAATAATATAGCTCGGGGCAAAAAGGATGAAACTCCGTAAAAGAGCAAGTATAGCAGTCCCTGGTATCCGGATTTACATATTCCGATCTAAAATAAAAAATACCCGGCAAGCTCTTTTTCATGATTCTATAAAGATAATGATTACACGATTCGAAAAAGTAACACTAACACATAACATCAGCGTTCTAGGATAAAACGATATTTCGCATCTTCCCAAAGTATCCACTTCATTCATAAAAACTTCAATGGACTTTTATTCACCACACTCATACTAACAGGCAGCAAACAATCGTTTGCATAGAAGATTGATAATTATATCTTTGTGTCACCAAAAAAATTAAACCTACATGTGTGGAATAGTTGGATACACCGGCCCTAGAGAAGCTTACCCGTTGATAATCAAAGGCCTGAAAAGATTAGAATACCGGGGATACGATAGTACCGGCGTTGCCTTACACAATGGCACTTTGCACGTACACAAGAAAAAAGGGAAAGTTGCTGAGCTCGAAGAATCGGTAGTAGGCAAAAATCTTCATTCCCATATTGGTATTGGTCATACCCGTTGGGCTACTCATGGTGAGCCTAACGATAAGAATGCACACCCTCACCAATCGGCCAGCGGTAAATTGGCCATGATACATAATGGTATCATTGAAAATTACGCACAGCTAAAAAATGAACTGCTAAAAAAAGGATACACTTTTAAAAGTGATACAGATACAGAAGTACTTCTCAACTTCATCGAAGAAATTAAAATCAACAACGAATGCTCACTGGAAGAGGCTGTGCGCATTGCGCTAAAAAGAGTGGTAGGCGCTTATGTTATTCTTTTATTGGATGAAGATATGCCCGATACTATTATTGCTGCCCGTAAGGGAAGTCCGCTGGTAATAGGTGTTGGTAAAGGCGAACATTTTTTAGGCTCTGATGCATCACCTATGCTGGAGTACACCAAAGAAGTGGTTTATGTAAATGACTATGAGCTAGCCATCATTCGCCCAGATGAACTGATATTAAAAAATCTTGGCAACGAAAAGCTCACACCATATGTACAGAAATTGGATCTTGAGCTAGCTTCTATTGAAAAAAGCGGTTACGATCATTTCATGCTCAAAGAAATTTTTGAACAACCGCAAACAATATACGACTGCCTGAGAGGACGCCTGGATGCAGAAGCAGGAACTATCACCATGAGTGGTATTCAACAATACGCGGAGCAAATTATTAAAGCCAATCGAATTATCATCATTGCCTGCGGTACCAGTTGGCACGCAGGCTTGATAGCAGAGTATATCATTGAAGAAGTATGCAGAACCAATGTAGAAGTAGAATACGCTTCGGAGTTTCGTTACCGCAACCCGGTTATCAATAAGGGAGATGTAATTATTGCAGTATCGCAAAGCGGAGAAACGGCAGATACACTTGTAGCTATTGAAACAGCTAAAGCCAAAGGCGCCATCATTATTGGCGTTGTCAATGTAGTAGGCTCTTCTATAGCAAGAGCATCACATGGGGGAGCATACACACATGCCGGCCCGGAAATAGGCGTAGCTAGTACAAAAGCTTTTACTGCACAACTTGCCGTGCTCACGATGATTGCCTTAAAGATTGGGTATATCAAAGGAAGCATTAGCCAGGAAAGATATAGTAAGCTCTTGCGTGAACTAAATGAAATACCAGAGAAAGTTGCCTGGATATTAAAAGATGTAAGCGCTATTAAAAGAATAGCAGAGAAATATAAAGACGCTACGGACTTCCTTTACCTTGGCAGAGGATACAATTTCCCTGTTGCGCTGGAAGGTGCTTTAAAATTAAAAGAGATATCCTACATCCATGCAGAAGGTTATCCTGCTGCTGAAATGAAACATGGCCCTATTGCATTAGTAGATGAGAAATTGCCTGTTGTATTTGTTGCTACCAAAGACACTTACCATGAGAAGGTAGTGAGCAACATGCAGGAAATAAAAGCACGCAAAGGCCGAGTGATATCTATTATTACAGAAGGCGACGAATTGTCGACCAGTCTTTCTGAAGATGTAATGATTGTGCCGGAAGCAGATGAAATTGTAGCGCCTATGCTTAGCGTAATACCGCTTCAGCTATTGGCTTACTATATTGGTGTGGCAAAAGAACTGGATGTTGATAAACCAAGAAATCTTGCCAAATCAGTGACTGTCGAATAATTTCCAAAACTGTTCTATCACGAGTAGCATAAAAGATATTTTTCTTTTTCCAATTTATGAATACCATTACCAAAACAAGTCTTGAAGGGCTCGGTTATAATTTTATCGATAGCCAATATATACCCAAAGGAAAGGATGAGTATTACCTGCGTTTTCAGCAAAACCCAGATAAAGATCGCTACCGACAATTAACACCCAAAGAAATTGAAGAACTGGTACGCAATGGCAACCGATCCGACAACTGGGGCAACGTTCTCGTTAGCGATAAATTCAACCCTTCACTTGTACAACAATGCGATTTTCATGGGTTGATTCGCATAGGTAATCTCGAAAATTATTATCTCCAATTCCATGATTTTCGGTTAGCTGTTGGCTTGTACCACAGTACAATTATCAGTTGTGATCTTGGCGACAATGTAGCCATTACGAATGTAAACTATATCAGCCATTATATCATTGGCAACGAAGTCATCATCGTTAATGTAAACGAGATAGAAGTTTCCAACCATGCTAAATTTGGCAATGGTATCCTACGCAAGGATGAAAAGGAAAGTGTAAGGGTATGGTTGGAAGTATGCAATGAAAACGCAGGAAGAAGCATTCTACCCTTTAATGGCATGCAAACAGGTGATGCCTGGCTCTGGTCTCGCAATAGAGAGGATGAACAACTGATGGAGCAATTCAAAAAACTGACAGAAAATCAATTTGACAACAAGCGGGGTTGGTATGGCACCATCGGAGACAGAACGGTTATTAAAAACTCTCGCATTATAAAAGATGTAAACATTGGCACCGATGCGTATATCAAAGGGGCTAATAAGCTAAAAAATTTAACCATTAACTCTTCCGCGACCGCCCCTACACAAATAGGTGAAGGTTGTGAATTGGTGAACGGCATTATGGGTTTTGGATGTAAAGCTTTCTATGGCGTAAAAGCCGTTCGTTTTTTTCTTGCTTCGCATTCTCAATTAAAATACGGCGCCCGGCTCATCAATTCTTTTCTTGGCGACAACTCTACCATCTCCTGCTGCGAGGTATTAAACTCGCTTATATTTCCTGCGCATGAGCAGCATCATAATAATTCATTTTTATGCGCTGCTACATTACAGGGACAAAGCAATATGGCAGCAGGCGCTACTATAGGGTCCAATCATAATTCTCGCGGAGCAGATGGCGAGTTAATTGCTGGCCGGGGATTTTGGCCGGGGCTTTGTGTAAGTTTGAAACACAATTCTCGTTTTGCGTCTTATACCATGCTGGCAAAAGGTGATTATCCTGCAGAACTGCATATCAGCATCCCCTTTTCTCTCGTAAGCAATGATGTAAGTAATAATAAGTTGGTAATTATGCCCGCTTATTGGTTTATGTACAACATGTATGCACTCGCTAGAAATGCGGGTAAATATCCTACCCGCGACAACAGAACATTAAAGAATCAGCATCTGGAATATGATTTTCTGGCGCCTGATACTATTAATGAATTATTTGCTGCACTAAAGCAGCTGGAAAAAGCTGTTGGGGAAAGTTATACTACTGTAAAGCTTTCCGAAAAAGAAGCAATTAAAAAAGGAAAAGTGTTGCTTGAAAAAAAGAAAGTAACCAGTAAAAAACAAATTACAATTACTGCTTTTGAAAATAGCAACCGATCTGTTGAGCTGATTAAAGTCCCGGAAGCCTATCGCATTTTTAATGAGTTGATTGTTTATCATGGTATAACACAACTAGTTTTTTTGCTAGAAAACAATAAACTAAACTCACTGGAACAACTATGGAAATTGACCGGCAAACTTCAAAGATCTACCTGGTCCAATATTGGCGGGCAGTTGGTTCCTGATACAAATGTTCATGCGTTATTAGACAAAATTCGTTCAGGCCGTATGAAGAGCTGGGACGAAATACACGAACTATATCATCAATGGAGCAACCAGTACTTATTAGAAAAAGCAAAGCACGGAGTTGCTGCATTATTAGAAAGTATTGGCTTGTCACAACAAAAATTCACAGCCAAGCACCTTATTAAATTACTACAGGAAGCCGTGCTTACAAAAGAGTGGATGACAAAAGGGATCTATGAATCCAGGGCAAAGGATTATAATAACCCCTTTCGAAAAATGGTATATGAAAACAATAAAGAACTGGAAAAAGTAATTGGTTCTTTAAAAGACAATAGTTTCATTTTACAGCAACAGGAAGAATTAAAACAATTCAAAGGAAAAATTGCTACACTTATTAAAACATTAAAAGCTGAGAGCCGTTGACAATTATATCGCACAATTGCCCGCTGAGCAGGCAGTACTCTGTGAAGAAATCCGTCAACTCATCTTTTCGCTTGTCCCCAATGTAGAAGAAAAATTTAGTTTCAAACTCCCTTTCTATCATTACTTCGGAATGCTTATGTACTTTCAAGCGAAAACAGAAGGCATTCATGTCACTTTTTTAAGAGGGAAAGACCTTATGCTTTCTTATCCGGAATTAGAGAACAAAGAAAGAGCGATTGCCGCCAGTATCCTTATCACCGACAAAGCAGCACTTCATCATTCTTCGCTACGGGAAATTATTATCGCCGCAGCCGAATGGAATGAAGAAGCCAAGCGCTTAAAAATCCCTATGGTTAAAAGAAAGAACAAATAAGCTTTACCACAGCCCTACTTTCAGCACATTCGTTCTTTCTTTCCTTGTATTACCAAAAATATAATAGACGCCTTTTGCCAGTTCGGGTAGACGCAGATAAGTGGTAGATGTTCCTTCTGTTACCGTCACTTTAGCCGTATACACACGATTCCCTACACTATTTAGTATGTGTATATCCATATACTGTTGCTTATCTGATTCCAAAGCAAGGGAAAGACTACTTTGTGTAATAGCTACTAATTGTATGTTTGTTATCACATTTTTTAATCCTACAACTACAGTTTCTATATGACTATATTTTGTAGTACCCTCTATATCTGTTATTCTTATCCGATACCTGTTTATTCCTGCTACAGGATATAGGTCTTCAAAAGAAGTGTACTTACAGGAAACTGTTCCTATCTTATAAAACTCACCTTCCGCAATGGCCCTCTCTATGACTACACTCACTGTTTCTTTACAGCTTTCTGCTATTTGCCAATTCAGCGCTACTCTCGTGTCTGTTTTCACTGCATTAAAAGACAAGAGGTGCAGCGGCAATGGATTATCAATAAAGGGTTGATCGGTAATTAAGGTAAAATTTCCGAAGGCTGACTGATTAGTTGTACTTGTTATGGTTGCAGTTTCATACATCCCTACCGGTACAATACCGGTGTTGGTCGATCCTTCATTTGTCCATAATGAACCATTCCAGCGGCTTACATAAGTATCAGCCGCACTACGACAAAAGCTGGCAGGTGTAATACTAAGAGAAACTCTTTTCACGGAAGAACCCTGATTTTGTACTAGCCGCCAATGCTCTACAAAGCTTATATGATCCATACCGGAAGCCACTGCATTGCCAATAGCTGTTTGAGGATTCGTACGTATATACTCAGCAGTGAATACATCTGCTGTAGTTTGTCCGGAAACGTTGACAATACCAATGGGTGAAAACAGTTCTCCTTTACCTATAGGAAAAACAAAATTATCATCTCCTATTTTCCGCATCGGTCCCTCTACAAAACTATTCTCACTCCCTCCTACCACTGTCGCATTATCCGCCAGTGTAAGAATAGGAGTCGCATCCGTACGTATATTTCCTTGTAACAAGTCTAATTGATAGGGCAATGTCAATGGTTGAATAAGAGTTGCCCCTTGTATATTATTCATTCGAAACGTAACGCTATTACTAATAGTGCCTGTTATAGCAACCTGTTGATTAGTACTGCCATTTAACTCAAGTACAGGTAGTCCACTACCTGACTCCGTGATTGTACCTGCTGCAATAATATTCCCTTGTACGCTCACACTGTTCACATGGTTTGAATTTTGTAAATTAAAAACAGATAAAGGCTCCGTAATCAAATCACGATTGACTGTAATAGCTGCAGCCATACCGCAACTAAATGTCACTCCCTCACGAATTATAAAATCTGATCGAACTAAAAAAGGCGAAACACCTGTTGCTGAAAATGTTTTTGCTGTTACCCCGGGAGGCAATGATAGTATAAACGTACCAAGTATTCTATTAATAAGAGATAATGTAGTACTCACAGCACCAGCACCCATTATTTCAAAAACACCTTGCTCTGTACCGGTTGCTGTAGACAACTTATTTAATATTGCTGCAGTTCCTCTTGCAGTATTATGTATATAATGTCCTCCATTGTTTATTCGAAATGTATTTGTTGTCTCAAATCCGGTTCCGGAGCCAGCACCTGATGCATTGCGAAAAATTGCTCCATTGTTTAATACAAATGCATCACCGCTGCCGCTTATCAACAAACCAGGATTAGCAGTATTAGCCACCGGCAATAGCAATGTAATAACTACGGTCGGCTGAGGAGATATTGTAATAGTGGACACCTGTGTAGCAACCGCCCCTGAAGGCAATGTCACGGTATACGATACTGCTACCAGAGAGTTATCTAATACTACATTATCTGTAGCAAGCGGGATAGTATTATCATTCCAGTTAGCAGCTGTACTCCACAATCCATCGCCACCTTCACCATCCCAATATTTTATTTGTGTAAATGTAGAAGAATTAATACATGAAATACCCAGTAGTAACAAGAACTTTTTCATAGCAGGTGTTTTAGGTTATGGTGTGTACCAGCTAAACTGAATACGCACTAGTAAGTTAACCTAAAAGCAAAGACACTGCGTTTGACAATAATCAAAAAAGAAATTACTTCTTACGGAAGAATAAACGAACAGGCACTCCTGTAAAATCAAAATTTTGCCGTAACTGATTCTCTAAGTAATTCTTATACGGCGTTTTAATATCATCTGGAAAATTACAGAAGAACGCAAAGGAAGGCACTGCCGTGGGAAGTTGTGTAACAAACTTAATTTTTATCGAATGTCCCCTCACTACCGGAGCATGGTGATTTTCTACCGCCTTTAGCATCACATCATTCAGGCGGGCTGTAGGCACTTTTCTTTTTCTACTATCATATACAGCAAGCGCTGTTTCAATCGCTTTAAATATTCTTGTTTTTTCTTTTACGGAAATAAATAAAATAGGCACATCCGTAAAAGGAGCAAATCGATTTTTCAACTCCTGCTCATACTCTTTTGCGGTATTGGTTTCCTTTTTTATCAAGTCCCATTTATTCGCCAATACCACTACTCCTTTTCCTTTTCTTGTTGCCAGACTGAATATATTAAGATCCTGTGCCGTGATTCCTTTTTCTGCATCTAACAATATCATACATACATCGGCTTCATCCATAGCTCTTATAGCCCGTATTACAGAATAAAATTCCAAGTCTTCATGCACTTTTGTCTTACGGCGAATACCTGCCGTGTCAATAAGAATAAATTCTTTTTGGTAAAGGTTATAGTGGGTATGAATGGTATCGCGAGTAGTACCGGCTATATCACTTACAATAGTACGTTCCTCTCCTACCAGCGCATTCAGCAACGAGGATTTTCCTACATTTGGCTGGCCGATAATA
The DNA here is from genome assembly GCA_964588445.1 of uncultured Citrobacter sp. Classification (GTDB taxonomy): domain Bacteria; phylum Bacteroidota; class Bacteroidia; order Chitinophagales; family Chitinophagaceae; genus CAZPPM01. The sequence continues at coordinate 41,748 of CAZPPM010000004.1, read as the reverse complement.
GCAATTTTAGGTAAGGCATTCACCTGCAACGTTTCGTTTTCTTCTGACTCTTCTTCTGTAGCAGGTATCAACTCCGCAACCGCATCCAACAACTCGCCGGTACCACTACCACTTGCTGCTGCGATAAAATAAACCTGGTCAAATCCGAGACTATAAAACTCGGAAGCTTCCAGCATTCTTTCGTTATTATCCACTTTATTTACTGTAAGGAAAACAGGCTTGGTGCTCCTGCGCAATACATCAGCCATCGCATCATCGAGGTTAGTCATACCCGTATGCGCATCTACAATAAAAATAATAGCATCGGCCTCATCTACTGCAATCAACACTTGCTTAGCAATTTCTTTTTCAAATACATCTTCACTACCGGCTACAAATCCACCCGTGTCAATTACGTTAAATGTTTTACCTATCCACTCGGCAACACCATACTGACGGTCTCTGGTAACACCACTCACATCATCTACGATGGCTTTGCGCTGTTCCAATAATCGGTTGAACAAAGTGCTCTTTCCAACATTGGGCCTGCCTACTATTGCTACTGTAAAACTCATACACTGTTTTTTTTAATATCCGTACTCTTTTAATTGCATTTCGTTTTCCCGCCACTTGGGTTTCACTTTCACAAACAATTCTAGAAAAACCTTTTGATCCAAAAACTGCTCAATAGCCGTACGTGCCGCTGTACCCAGGTTTTTAATCATTGTGCCTCCTTTACCTATCACAATCATTTTTTGTGTTTCGCGGTGTACGATTATATCTGCTACTATTTTTATTAGCGTTGTTTTCTCTTTATATTCTCTTACCAATACTGCTGCATGATAAGGCAACTCATCGCCCAGCAACTCATATATTTTTTCCCGGATAAGCTCACTAACAAAAAACTTAGTGGGCAAATCGCTAATATCATCTTCACTATAAAAGGGATCGCCATCCGGCAAAAGAGCTAAAATGGGTTTCAAAAAATTTTTGTTATTGATCCCACTGGCTGCAGAAATAGTGATAGTCCCTTTGCAATATTTCTTTTCTTCAAAATAAGCAATCGCTTCTGCTATTTTTTCTTTACTGGCTCTATCAATTTTATTAATAACCACCAATGCCGGCACCCTCAATTTTAACGCCTCAAAAATGACATTGGATTCTTCCCAGCTATCATTTACATCTACAATAAGTAATGCCACATCGGCATCTTCCAATGCACTTTTTACCGCCTGCATCATTTTCTCATGCAGCTTATACTTGGGTTCAATTATTCCCGGCGTATCGGAAAAAACAATCTGATAATCCTTCTCTGTCATTATCGCTTTAATGCGGTGGCGGGTAGTTTGTACCTTGGAGGATACAATGGCCAATTTCTCGTTCATTAGCGCATTCAGCAATGTACTTTTACCCGCATTGGGTCTTCCAAAAATATTTACAAATCCCGCTTTCATTGTTTGAAAATAATGCCCTGGTGATTGCTTTTGTATATTATTAGAGAAGTTGGGTAATACCTATAAACGAAGACTTTCCCGAAAAATAGGTTTATTACTAACATCCATTTCGCAAAAGCGGAACGGATTTTCTTATTGCGAAGAGGTGTTACTTATCTACGCAAAAAAATTCAACAAATTGATTATCAATAATTTTAAAAGGTATCGACCATTCATTGCTTATGCAAAAACTGAAAGTAGTACCTCCTTTTGATCCGGCGGCAAAGGTAGGTGTTTCTTGGTATATACATTCTTCTATAGGTGGTACTTGTGCTATTCAGCTACACTAGCTGATTTTCTATGGGAAAAATTGAAAAGCAAGCTGGTGAAGTAAGAAATATTTTTGCACTATAAATTGCGAATACTAGCTACACTGGGTTTGCATTACCCACCTATAATACAAATTACATTTATATGATTTACAAGGAGTAAGGGTTAGCCACTGGAAAGCTATATGATGCAAAAGTTAACTATCACTCAATATCCAACGCATTTACTCATTGACGAAGACGGAAAAATCAGGAAAATAGTGAATAGAATTGAAGACATCATACCGTTTCTGAAACTTGTTACTGAGAAAAATCAATGATAAAACTACTACCAGCCTGTGTTTTCTGGCATGCTGGATGATGAATAAAATATCGACGGTAAATCGAGAATCAGCTCTGGTCTCGGCTGAAGGATAGCAGGTGAGCAAAAAGTGTATACCTTCAATAATAGTAAATATATTAGACTTCATTCCCGAACTAGTTTCTTGACTTTACCATTATTCGAATGCTATCGCTAACTTTAAAATACGCCTACAATGAATATTAGTCATCTAAATAATAAAGAAATTCCAACGGGTGAAGATGTAAAAGGACAGGATATAAGAGAGGGGGTTTTTACTCTTATCAAATCTGATTTTCCAGACTTTGGCAAAGACAGCTATATTTCGCTATCGGAATTAAACCAATACAGACGCCTTTATTTAACTTCTTTAATTATTCAGGAAAAGGGAGAATTAGCCGTCATTGACAGGGATGTGATGGATGCCATAAAGAACAATTCAATCCTCTCCGAAAATATTCAAGTAGAGAGGGAGGGTAAATTAACTTTTGGACAGCGAATTGCCGACAGCGTTGCGGCCTTTGGGGGGAGCTGGACATTTATCATCACGTTTTTTTCATTCATTATAATTTGGATGGCCATAAATGTCTGGTTTTTGGCAACAAAACCTTTTGACCCTTATCCCTTTATCCTGCTTAATCTAATACTTTCCTGCTTGGCTGCTATTCAAGCGCCAATAATCATGATGAGCCAAAACAGGCAAGAGCAAAAAGACAGGCAACGAAGTGAACACGACTACAAGATAAATCTAAAGGCAGAACTTGAAATCAAATTGCTAAGTGAAAAAATTGATCACCTGCTAGTTCATCAAAATAAAAAACTATTAGAAATACAGCAAGTGCAGATCGATTATTTGGAAGACTTGATGAAAGAGATAAAAAAAAGCTAAAGAGCGGTAGAAGAAACTTTTTTTGCAGTTTCTCCTACCGCTTCTCTTATTGCTGTTTCGATTGAGCGAATTATTTTATTTCAATAAGGAAGAATAAAATTGCTGCACATCTTCCCAACGGTAATATGGAAGCTGATTACTTTTAACAGGAGGAACCAGCACTTCTTTCTCATGGAGTAAAAACTTAACCAATATATCCTCAGCATTTTCTTTTCTAAAAAACACAAGTTGAATATTTCCCGACATGGGTGCTACTTTAAAAGTGGACCATACCTTGTAAAAGTTTTTTGGATCAGCCTCAGCTGTATAACAGCTATCTAAATGTAATAGCATCGCTAACGGAATAATATTGCCGTCATGAGCAAAACGAAAATCAGCTCCCTTACCTTTTGCTGCAATTACTACCGCTATACTATCCAACATGTTTTTTAGTACCGGCTTTGCATTATCCATCATAATACCCTTGCTAAGCGCACTATTGCCATCCGCTACGTATGTTTTATAATTTTTGCATTGCCACAAATCAAACAATTCCTGGGGAGTAAAAATATCGTAGAAGGACAATTGCGTTTCTATGTTCTGCATGCCATTCGCAATAGAGTACATAGCCCACATTACTCTGGCGTCATTCATATTTTTTTCAAAGAATCGGGTATTTGTGAATAGAGACCGTAGCAATCTCTCAGGGCGTACATGCTGTTGCACAAATAAATCATACTCCTTCTTCCAGGTATCCGATTCTGAACGAAAAGCAATCGCTTGTGGCGTATGATGATTTAAGAACTGCTGCCACTTCGGCCCCGCACTCCGAGGGATTGTCAATGCCGGATTAAATTCTTTTAACCGCTCACAAAAAACATCCATGCTAAAGATGCACCTTATAATAGTAGTGGCACAGGCGGAAAATTTACCCTCTGCCGTAAAAACTTCCGGATACGCTTTATACATTCTTTCTGCAATGCGTCGCTGTTCTCTAACACCTACAGGTGATAAGTTACCTCCTTCCCACTTAGCTTCTTCCCACACTAGTCGTAATCGACGAAGTACATCTGCACCTAAACTAGTCAATGCATTATTCTTTGCGCCTAGCTCAAACAAGACAATCATATCTTCATATTCACTATCACTGATTAAATAGCGGGAACCGTGTCTTCCAAAATGACTGATATAAAAAGGTTGGTAACCTGCTGGCGGCGGCGTTAACGGCTTAATTTCATCTTCGGGGTAGGCATACAACACACCCCCTGTTTTTTCAATTTTCTTAAAAACATCTTCCTTGGTTGTTTGTGCACCTGTACGCAATGCCACTAGCAGTGTCATGGTAAGCAGCACATGCTGGATAGTAGTCTTTATCGTTCTATGCATGATATATAAATTCTTTATAGATTAATTATCAACTTAAGTTCTTCTCTCAGGTTCTATTTATAATCAGGGTTCTGAGTAAGGTTAGGATTGTAAAGCACATCATTTTGTGGAATAGGATAAAGATTAAAGCGATCATCTACATCTCTTCCTACATGATTGGTTTCTCCGGATGTATTTCTTCCTTTCCATTCCCAGTTATATCCTTTAGTGTACAGCCCAAAACGTACCAGATCGCTACGTCGCCAGTTCTCCGTCCACAATTCCCTGGCCCGCTCATCAATCAGAAAAGAAAGATCTAGTTCCGTATCTGTTATAGCACCGTTAGACACATTGTATGTATTTTGGTAGGGCCCGGAATTATATGCTCTATGACGAACCTCGTTCACATAACCCAAAGCTTCGGCGCGGGAAGCAGGTGCTCCTCGCAAAATTGCTTCAGCAGCCATAAGATAAGCATCTGCTTTTCGGAATACAGGGAAAGCAATATTTGAATACTGAGTAGAGGCACCTTTCACCCTGTCTTTGGTAACATTTCTCCACTTCGTCATCGTATAGCCGTAATAAATCACAGACGTGATATAGGCCGAACCGTCTCTCCAGTTCTCTTTTAGCAAGGCTGGTTTATCAATATCACCATTTGCCTTATAGGTAACAGTGGAAGGGCCACCCAATAAAAGCGATCGCTTATCATTTTTTAAATCTCCCCACGGATCGGCAATTACAAAATCCTGATCTTCTGGTAAAAACTTATTGACAAAAGTGGTGGTAAGAGAACCGTTGCTACTATAAGTAGCGGTAATACCATAGTCAACAAATTGAAACATGTAATTACTAATCGGAAACTTTAAAAGATAATTAGTTACTCCTTCGCCGCGCATTCTATCATTATCTGTAGGGATGGCCCACAATATCTCTTCACTCGTATCATTATCTTTTAAAAAATTCTCAATGTAGTTAGGTGCCAACGAGTAATTAGGATCGTTGATGACCAGTTTAGAATAGGTCAATGCATCAGCATTACGTTGTTGCCCGGTGTACACAGCAGCATTCAGGTAAAGCTTGGCTAATAAAAACCAGGAAGCAGCCTGATTAACCCGACCAAATACTTTCCGACTAGCAGGCATCATCTTATCCTTAACATCCAGCAATTCTTTTTCTACATACTCAGCTATTTCTTTTCTGGTTTTCTGAACAGGATAAGTTCCGTTAGGACTGGAATCATCTACCCAGCCTACTGACCCATACAAATCACACAAGAGATAGTATTGATAAGCCCGGATAAACCTTGCTTCTGCTCGCCAATAATCCACTTCGTCTTTAGCTTTTTCCCAAACACCATATTTTTCCATCACTGACTTTTCCGTCTTTCTCAAAAACTCATTGCAATAAGCAATAATAATATAAGCCCGATAATAAAAATATTGCGGAAACTCTGTCCCTGTAGTCCAGTTCATGGTCACCGTAGAAGGTATACCATATCCTGTTCCGGTACGGTATAAAATAATATCTGAAGGAGCTTCCTGTACCCAAAACAGAGAACGCAAATAAACACTTCTACCTCCATCCCAGGAAACATCATTACCACCATCTCCACCTTGCCCGGCAACAGCCATGGCACTGTACAATTTTAAAAACATTCCATGATACCCTTCATAAGTGGAATACACTTCATCTTCCATCAAAGCGGTATTAGAAATAGGCTGTAGATCCAATCTTTTTTCACAAGAATAAAAAAGAAGTACAGAAAGAATAAGCAAACAACAGTTTAATATCTTTTTCATAATGATCTAATTAAAATTTTACGTTCAGGGAAAGCATAAACATTCTTTGTTTCGGTGTACTTGACCCGTCAATGCCATTGTACACTTCAGGATCTACACCAGGATAATGGGTAATAGTGGCCAGATTCTGTACACCCAAACCAACCCGTAATGAACTTTTAGCACTAAACACTTTCCGGAAAGTGTAGCCCATCACCACATTATCAATTTTGAAATAATCTCCTTTGAATAACCAATGGTCGGAGAAATAATGTTGCTTTTCCCATTCAGGTGCATACCCTTTGAACGTATTAGTAGGATATTGACCAGAAGCTTGAAAGAAAGAATTATCGCTACCTGAACTCATGGTATTCCAATATAAATAATGGCCAAATGCATAGTGCATATTGCTACCAAAATCCCAGGCTTTATAACTTATCTGCGTAGAGAATCCACCGTAATAAGGCACCAATGAACTTTTTCTTGTATCCCATTTATTAGCATTAGCCGCATCATCATACACATATTCCGCAGACCCCGACACGGTATGATCATATAAAGGATTATAGAATTGCTCCAGCGGAAGTCCATTGGCATCATACACTTGCTTTGCCAAAAAATAGGTATTAGGGCTATTGCCTACTTTATGATATTGCACAGATCGATTGGAACCACTAAAACCCGTTCTTACCCAAGTATCCTCAGGAGGACCATCGTAAACAGTCAGCCGTTCAATTTTAGAAGTATTGTACGAGAAGTTGAAATTAGCTGTCCATGAAAAATCTTTCTTCCTCATCAACTCGCCTCCTATAGCAAATTCAAATCCTTTGCTCGACATCTCCCCTATATTTTGATCAGCAGATTCTGCAAAATTAGATCCCGCAGTAACCATGACTGAATTCATTAATAGATTGGAAGTATATCTTGTATAAAAATCCAAAGAACCATATAACCTGTTCTTAAAGAAACCATAATCCAATCCAACATTCATCGTTTTAGTCACTTCCCATTGAATGGCTCTGTTAAAAGCGGAAGGCCTATACGTTGTATAAAATTCATTGCCTTCTCTATACATGAAATTTTGCGTAGAGGCAAAATAGGAGGCCTGATAAGCATAATCATTATTGATATCCTGCTGCCCCGTAGCTCCATAGCTAATTCTGAATTTCAAATCATTAACCGCTTTACTACCTTCCATAAATTTCTCATCACTAATATTCCAGGCTATGGCACCGGAAGGAAATATTCCCCATCTCGTTTCAGGAGCAAATCGGGAAGAAGCATCTGCCCGTAATGTACCTGTTAGCAAAAAGCGATTGAAGAGCTTGTAGTTTAATCTCGAAAACCAGGAAGCCATAGCCACTTCTCCTTTACTAGAATTTTCTACACTACCCGATACCAATTCACCATCATTGAAAGAAACAGGACCAGACCAGGAACCATATTTCAAGCTTTCAAATGTATGCCCCACCGTAATATCTATATTGTGTTGCTGAAAGGCTTTGGAATAGTTAGCATAATAATCCACTACCGTTTTCCGACTGTAAGAGCTGCTGCTTGAATTTTGCCCGATACCTCCTTTGCCAAGATTCACATTGGAAGCCGCCCAGGTGCGGGGTGTGTTATCAATGCCTCTAGTGTACAATTCAGTATTGTTTGAACTACTATTAAAACCTGCGTTTAAAGTAAGTCCTCGCACTCCATGTACCTTATAGCTCATAAGGAAATTAGTAAGAAATCTTCTCCCCTTGTTATAGCCTGTATTAGGTAAAAGTGCGCTTGCCACTTCATTCGATTCTTTATCCGGATTATTCCCCAAAGCATCTGCTCCATACATAAAATAGCCAAATGCTTTTTGTGGATAGGTAACACCATTCACTGTAGCCGGACCATAATCATAGTGAACAGGTTGTGTAGGATCAGCTAAAGCTGCGGCCGCAAATGAGCTTCCGCTATGAGGGGTAGAAGTATGTGTATAGCGCAATGTAGCATCAATGCTTATATGATTATTCAGCAACTTAGGCGATAGCTGTAGTGCCGTTGTTGTAACATTTCTTTTGGCCTTGAGAACGTTTCCCTGCTCTTCGTTAAACCCAAAAGAAAAACGATAGGGTGTATAAGGAGCCGCACCCGCCAGGCTGATGGTATGAAGATTAGTAATGCTAGTACGGGATATTTGTTTTTGCCAGTCGGTATTTTCATTTCCCAACAAAGCCGTATTCCATCCTCGTTTGGTGTATTCTTCCCGGAAGGCATCCGCATCATATACTTCAAGATAATTAAACGGACGATTAACATACACATCGGCTCTGTAATTAACAGTAGGCGTAACAAATGTGTTCCCTGCACCGGCAAGTCCTTTTTTTGTTTTAACGATAATAACACCATTAGCCCCTCTTGCTCCATAAATAGCAGCCGCGGAAGCATCTTTCAATACAGTGATGCTTTCAATATCATTTGGATTGATAGAACTCAGGCTTCCTTCTGTCAACCCGTCCACCACAATCAATGGTTCGTTAGATGCATTTAAAGAAGCCCCTTGCCGAATCCGAACTGTACCACTAGAGCCTGGCGATCCCGATCCGAGTGTTACTTGCAAGCCGGCCACTTTGCCTAATAATAGATCTGTAGCCGTTGTGGCTTTAACCCTATTTTGCTCATCGGGATTGATGACAGCAATAGCACCGGTTAAATCTTTCTTTTTTACACCTCCATATCCTACTACCACTACCTCACCTAGGTCTTGTGTTATAGGTGCCAAAGAAATGGTTAATGTAGTTTGCTGTGCTACTGCAATTTCCTTAGTTGTATAACCTACACGAGAAATTACAAGAAAGCTTCCGGAAGAAACGGTTAACTTAAATTGACCTTCCGCATCGGTGGTTGTACCTATCTTTTGATCCTTGACCTGAACACTTGCTCCTGCAATCGGTTCTTGTGTGGACTCATCGATTAGTGTACCCACCAGATTAATAGTTCCCTGGGCCAGTAAAGGCGAAGGAAAAAGTACAAGAAGGGAAAAAGAAATCCAGAAAACAAGCAAATGCTTTCTGCTGGAGATAAACTGCATAAACTGTTAGAATTTAGCTTTTAGAAAATATGGCGAACATGCAGTTCCGAAAGTACCGGCTACAGAAGGCAAAAAAATCACTGGGAGAAGTAGAAAGTAGAGTAAAAAAGACTGCTATTTTATATAAGCAACTTATAATCTACAACTTATAAACAGTGGTACTTTTCAATTAAGTAGACATTTTCGATTGGCAAAGTAGATGGTTTCGCTGTTTTATTTCCCTAGTACCTGAATTTTTTCCGAAAAATCTTCTTTGGTAACAGCCAACTTATTTTTCACCTTGAGCTTATAGTTGTAAACGGTCTGCGAAGAGTAATGCAAAAACTCTGCAATCTTACTACTATCTGTTACGCCAAGTCGGATAAGCGCAAAGACTCGCAGCTCCGGTGTAAGCAAATCCCCGGACTTGGGAACAAGCTGCTCTCCTTCTTTTAAAAGAGAATTAAATTCCTCCACAAAGCCGGGAAAAATCTGAAGAAAAATAGCATCAAAGTTTTGAAAAAACTCTTTTAACTCCTTTGTCACTAAACCAGAGCCTCCGGTAATTCGAAGCGCTTCATCATAATCCTTCTCTTTTAACTTTTTGTGTAATGTAGCCCGATAATTCTCCAGCTTATCAATATAGGAAGAACATAGATTAAATACATAACCGATATAGACCTCTTTAACATGATCTGATTCTGCCAGTTTTTTATTAAGATCAGTCAATGACTGATTTATATGTAACAATTCTTCGTTGGCTTTCTTCACTAGTTTCTTGGCCGCCGATATTTTCTTCAATTGCCGATAGATAAATAATACACAGGAGAGCAAAACAACGCTCATTATCGAAATGAGTACAAGATACTTGAATAAGTTTCTCTTTTCCTTTTGCATCTGCTTATCATAGGCAGCCGTTATAATAGGGAGCGCTTCAGATATTTCAATAATGCGAAAACGAGCTTTAGCAAAAGAGGCATCTTCCATCGAGCATTTAATATAGGCATAGGCCCTTTCTAAATCACCTTCGCCATAGAGCACAATTGCTAGTTTACGAAGAGCAATATAACTTTTCACGGCTCTTGTAAGATCTGCTATGGCAGAAATAGCTAAGTAGCGAATTTGCTCGCTAATGTTGCCTTCTTTTTCATAAATGGTAGAAATAACATAAGCGAGTGTTCCCATTTCGGGATCAGCTACAGCCAGGTGCTGATAAGACGATAGCAAAGCCTTCAACGCCTTCTGATAGGCACCTCCTGCCACTAACCGGCTATTTGCGATAAGCTGATAAGTGAGCGTAGAAGAATCATTTACTGCCAGTAGAGAATCCTTGTAGGTAAACATCTGGCGTTGGTGCGTTTGCTTTTCCTCTTGCGACAAAGCATTTTCATACAAAAGCGAATAAATAGAATGATGAAGATGATAATAATATTTCCATAATCCTGTATTGAATGTGGCTCGTTGCACGGAATCAATTTTATCAAAAGCTTCCTTATACATTCCCATTTTACCTAGCACTTCTGCAATATTCATGTACGCCTCATTCTGTAAATTCACGTGACGGAGTTCTGTCGCCATCTGGCTTTTAAGCTTTGCTACTTTTAATGCAGAATCAAGATTATAATTTTTATATTCTAAAAGAAGCTGGCTATAAATAGAAAAATGTTCGTGATTAGGGGCTTTCTCCAGCAACATTCCTTTTAAACTATCCAGGCGATTATTTTTTTTAGCAGCATAAGCAGGCCTTTCCTGAATAACAGCATCCAGGACTTCCAGTAAAGAATCTCTGGAATACTGTGCGTGTAAAACAGTACCCAGCATTATTCCTAAAAAAGTAAATAACAAATATCTCATATGGCCTGTTTTTCGTAGTTGTAGCTTTCTTCTATCGAAAAGAAAGTATGCAAATTATGGATAGTTAGCTAAACGAATAAAATAACTACATCAAGAAAAACGCATACTTAACGCTAAGGCCTTTGTATTCCTTATAAAAAGCCCTATTTATTCTTTCTTTTTAAAAGTAGTTTGCCGTAAAACTGTTTGGCCAAAAGGAACCAGCTGCACATTTTCTGCCTGCGCTGTTTGCGGGTTCCACATCATCGTTGTAAAATGCCAATCTTTTTCAGCCACGATTTTCTGATTAGCGAGATACTGATAAACAACCGATTTTTCAGGTGCATAGTTCAAATCTTCAAATTTCTTTTTCGAATACGTTTTAGTAACAGTCTCCACTGCATCAATAGACCGGGCTAACAATAAGGGCCCATATTGAAAATAATAGTCGCCCTTAGTATCATTTTTAGTAACCAGCTCTGGAACAAAAGTCACTTGTACTTTTTCTTTCGCTTTCCATTCTCTGGCAATGGTGATATACCCCTCTTGCTGCGTATAAGGTAAATTAACAGTAAAAGATTTTGCCCACTCAGGTATACGGATTTTAAATTCAAAAAAGACAGCAGGTGCGTTTATAATAAATTCGATATCGTTACCAAAAGGATAACGCGTTACTTCTTGTACCTGCACTGGCTTTCCATTAAATTCAGTATGAACATTAGAAGGGCCAAACAAAGTAGCCGCCAAAGTAGTCGCTGTTTTCATCCACATATGCTCTATATAATAAGGAGCAATTCTGCCTGCATTCGGCACACAACACACGGCGGCTTCTTTATGAACAGGTGAATAACGATACCTTGTCTGGTGCACATCGCTTGTATCTCCATTCAACCCGCCAGTCATGCTATAAGAGTTGTCAGATTTTAAATAAGCAATAGCACTTTTATGCGGGTGACGAGCTCCTTGTGCTGCGTTAAAAAATAAATGCTCAATCGCATCGGCATACTGCGTGTTGCCCGTCTTGGTCAACAAACTGGCATAGCTATGTAGTAACTCGTGTAAAGAACAGTATTCATAGCCGCGAGTGGTAGCATCGGCAGCTCTTCCGCCAACCCACTCATCGCCTACGGGTCCTCCTGAAACAGTTGTTGCCGTTTTGATTTTATCCTGGTACACCTTTAGCGCTTCCAATAGCTTTTCATTGCCAGAAGCATAATAAGCTGCTGCTATTGAACGAAGATGTTCATAGCTATGAACGCCATGGCCATACAACGGCAATTCCGAACGAATGGCTTTTTTAAACTGAGCATCCTCATTCAAGGTATGTTCTGAAAAATTCTGGTATAAGAACAGCGCATAGTGAAGATATTTGGCATCTTTTTTCAGATAAAAAAGCTGCTCCAACACATCCGTAAAAGTAAGCCCATGCGACAGGCCGCTTACACTGGGATTTTTGCTTAAAAAAGGATGTGATGCATAGATAGGATAATTATCCATCGTATTTTGAACAGCATCTACAACAGCTTTAAGCACTCGTTCGTCCTTTGCATAATCATACCATGCCAATAACCCTCTTAGCACACTGGCTTTTGCCCATAGTTCTCCATTTTCGTTATCAAACTTATACCTGAGTTCAGGTGCATATATTCCTATATACCCATCTTCATCCTGTGTTTTAAGCATACGGGAAACATACTTCCGGGATTGCCTGATATATTTTTTTTGTCCGCTTAGTATCGAAGTACGTATATAACCATCACGCCAGTTGCTTTGCGTTTCACTATTCCACCAGAATAGCTGTATCCTCCAATCGCCCTCTCCCCCTAATGCGCCTAATTCTTTTGGTTTCGACTTTTGGGTCAGCCGGTCTTTAAAATAAATATCATCTTTTCGTATCAGATCCGGCGCCAATGCATCTAAGTGCCCCACAAATCCATTGATATTGTCTTTGAGTTGTTGCTGTAACCAACCGGTAGGCTTCACAGCACTGAAGGGCAATCGTTGCCATTTTTCTTCCAGCGGAGCAATAATTTTAAATTCATCTTGTGCAAAGCTGGAAACGGCATTTGCAAACAACAGACCTATATAAACAAAATATTTTTTCATACGCTTTGTATTATTGTCCCGACCACATTTCGTTCATCTCCTCTAAGGTTTTATTTTTTGTTTCGGGAACATATCGGTGAATAAAAAATAGTGCGCACAGGCAAAAAAGTGCAAACAAAAGAAAAGGGAAAGCGCCATGAAATGTCTCTTTCAAAAAAGGGCTCTCTGTCATCATTGGAAAAGTTTGTGATACACCAAAATTTGCGACCCATTGTATAAAAACAGCAATCGCTAATGCGAGGCTTCTTACTTTACTAGGAAATATCTCCGATAATAATACCCATACTACCGGCCCCCAGGATATAGAGAAAGACGCCATAAACAACAATAGAAACGGCAATAGCCAGGAAGCCGTTACCTGATAATAAGCAGAAACGCCCACCACTGTTAACGAAACAAGCATTCCCCAGGAACCAATTTTCAACAAAGGCACACGTCCTATTTTATCGACCAGGTAAATAGAAAGCAGTGTGAAAATTAAATTCACAACACCCAGCATACTTGTTTCCAATAAAGAAGCATTTGCATCGCTGCCAAAACTTTTGAATATTTCCGGAGCATAATATAGTATAGCATTGATGCCGGTAATTTGCTGAAAAATAGACAACCCAATTCCTACCCACAAAGCCTTTTTAACAGAAGGGTGCAATAACCATTGAAAGCGGCTTCTCTCTTTTTGCCCTAATGATTGTTTTATATCCTGCAATGTTTGGGCGGCGATAGCAGGCGTATTGAATTTTTCCAACACCCTCAGTGCTTTTACATCCTTACTTTTTTCAGCATACCAACGGGGGCTTTCCGGTATAATAAAAATAAGCACCATGTAGAGAAAAGCAGGTATAGCGCCGGAGCCAAACATCCAGCGCCAGCCCTGCTGTAAATTCCAATCAGCATTACCCTGCAATGCAATAAAGTAATTGACAAAATAGACCAGTACAATACCAATGACTACGGCGAGTTGGTTAAAGGCAACTAACGATCCTCGTTGTGCCGGGGGAGCTATCTCTGCGATGTACATGGGTACTACCATAGATGCTAATCCTACTCCTACTCCTCCTATGATTCTAAAAAAAATAAAGACAGTGAATTGCTCAGGCAATGCAGTTCCTACAGCGCAGGCGAAGAAAAACAAAGCAGACAGCAACATGGTTTTTTTTCTACCCAACACGGTGCTGGCTTTAGCGGAGAAAAAAGCACCGATCAAACAGCCCACTAGCGCCGAAGAGATCGCCCAGCCCGTTTGTACAGGCGAAAGATCGAAGTAAGTAGTCAGGTTACCTATGGCACCAGAAATAACAGCCGTATCATAGCCAAACAAAAGTCCTCCTACAGCTGCACAAAGAGCAATGGCATGTATTTTTTTCATAAAGCGATTAAGAGGTAAGCAAATTTGTTTGTAAGAATTGCATCATTTTATAATTATTATTCCATTGATCAGATAAAGGGGTCCTTGCAAAAGGGAGCAGTGGCATATAAGGCGCCGGTCCGCATTCGGGTGTTATGGTAAAAAAGTTCCTTCCCTTTTTCTGCAGCGCTACTATATCTTTCCACCAGCGGAGATAGATATTTCTATGCTCTTCCCACTCCGGCGCAAAAGGATCGTTGACTTGTGGGCCTTGTTCAAAACCGATGCGGGCATGAATATGTTGTATATGCGGAAATACGCTCTTTAAAATAGCTGTCTGATCTTGCAACATCGTTTCTGACACGGTACACCAATGAGAGATATCTCCTGTCAGTTTTAACTGAGGAAACTTTTCCAGATAGCGCAATAGTCCATACGCATGAAACGTAAATCTTCCTCTGTGAATTTCATGATAGATCGGTATGCCGGTACGGGCTGCTATATTCTCGGCTTCTTCAATAATGAAACAATTTTCATCAAAAGAAAAATAATCCTTTCCGGTATGCGCATTAATAAAATCAGGGCGCAAGGTGGCTAAGAAGGATAATCGTTTGGCCATCTTCTGAAGGTAGTCGATAGAAGTTTCCTGCTGCACAGGTAGTACCTGTTGTGCAATAAAAACAAAATCGGGCTGGCGGCCTACCCTTATTTGTTCCACCGTTTGCAAAAACTCTTTTTGAAACGAAATCGAAGCAGGAAAATTTATCTCTACACCTGTATACCCTGCTTGAAAAATTTTTTCAAAAAAAACAGGCACAGCATCTTCCTCACTTCCCCAGAAAGGACAACAGTAATGAATAGTCATACGCTTATGAATAAACAACGGGATTCAGAGGCGTATCAATAATCTCGTCAATCGTTGCACCCGGGCACCAGGTATGCCAGTCATTGATTTGATTTTCATTCTCCGGTTTTTTTAACCGCATATCTTTATCCATGTAAATAATAGTCATGACCTTTCGCATCTCATCAGTCGTATTGGCTCCTGCTCTGTGAAATACCCAACCGGAATGGAAACTTATTTCTCCTAAATCAAATGCTTCGACTACATGTTTAAAATCCGTTACTCTCAATTTTTTTTCAATCACTAACTCACTATGATCACTTATCGCCAGTTCCCGACCTTCTACAATGGCGTGGCTTCCCGCACTAAATTCCAATGGCCCCATTGATAACGGCGTTGCTTGCAGCGGCATCCAGGCAGTAATTGTTTTTTCTGTTTCTAAAGGCCAATAATACTGATCCGCATGCCAGGGAGTAATGCCTCCTCCCGCTTCTTTAAATAAAGCCTGATCATGATAAATCCTCGATCCTTTTGTCTGCATTAAGTCTGCAGCAATTTTCGCCAGTCTTCTACTGAAAACAAGTGTTTTGATTATATCATTCTCCCGCCAAAGATTAAATAACTGCAGAAAGGCTTTACCATAGGTATCTCGTTCCTGTAATGTAGTGGGTTGCTTATTCATCGCAGCTACCTGCTCCGATATTATACCATTATAAAAAGCAATGGTCTCTTCATTCAGGACATGCTTCAATTTAATGTAACGGTTAGTACTATAAAAAGCGATTTGTTCCTCTGTTAGTTCATAGGGTTCATTGAGGAAGGCAAGAATACTTGCGGGTATAGCTGTCATGGCAATTTAGTTAGATGAGACACAAATGTAGTTTCCACCTACAGGAGAAGCCGACACTTAATATCAAAACACTAGCACTATATTGACATTTTACTTACCTTACAAAATAAATTACAGCAATAACAGATAATGAAGCCTGTTTTAGAAGATATTGCTCTACACAAAGACAGCCATTCTTTTGTAGCCTATTCGTTCACAGTGCCTGCTTTTACATTCAAGTGGCATTACCATCCTGAGTACGAGTTGACACTTATTATAAAAGGAAGTGGTAACCGAATTGTGGGAGACAGCCATTTACCGTTTACGGAACACGATCTCGTGCTATTGGGTTCGGGGCTTCCACATACCTGGTTTACCCCGGCGGATAAAGAGCAGGAATGTAAAGCCATTGTGATACAGTTTTCCGAGGCTTTTCTGCAACAGTTTTATTCACTGCCAGAGTTTGATTCCATTGCAGAACTGTTGAAAGACTCCCGTTGGGGAATTTATTTCAAGCAGGACAAATCGCTCATTCATGAAATGCTTCAATTACCTGAAGCCACAGGCATTTTCAGGGTCACAAAGCTCTTAACCATTTTGCAGCAACTGGCCACAAAAAAAAGACACTACTTATCGCAAAAAATATTTTCCATAACCCAACGCTCAAAAACACAACATAGAATAAATGAGGTTTGTCAATTTGTACAGGAGCAAGCCAATCATCCTATATCCGTAGAGGAAGTAGCTCAACGGGTGTATTTATCAAAAAGTGCTTTTTGTAAATTTTTTAAAAGGATCATGAAAATGACTTTCTCCGAATACGTAAACGATATCCGTGTGGCAAATGCCTGTCATTTATTAAGCACATCCGATCTTACTGTTAAAGAAATCGCATTAGATACCGGCTTTGAAAGCTTAACTTATTTTAACCGGATATTCAGCAAAAAGAAAAAATGTACTCCTTCTGCATTTAGAAAATCGTTTTTGCACCAGCAATAGGCTCGCCTTATTCAGTTGCAGTAGTGATAGCGAAGCATTACTTCTTTTAGCTATTTACTACTGTAAGTACCCCATAAATGCTGCTGATTAAAAATACAAAGTTGAAGTTATGTACAAAAGCCGATAGTAATTCATCTGCCCAAAACACTGCTGCCTGCAGATAGGTGATGACACATGATAAAGCCCTGCATTTTTATAACTACTAGCCTTATGTATTCGTTTTTCTCGTCTGTCATTTCGAAATTTTGCAACCAGATAGATTTGGTAGATCTAAGATTTTTGAGCAGGAACAATTCGCTTGCGTAAAATAAATAACCCTATCAGCATGGCTATTAATATAACAGCAGAAGCATTTACAAGTGGCCATGGCTTTTCAGGATTGATTTGACTACTTAGTACAGAAAAATCCCATAGGCCATGTGCCGCCATCGCAACAAACAAAGCTCCGGTACGACGTAAGATAAAATAAAATATCAGTCCTGTTCCAGCCGTTGCCAAAACCTGAATAAGTGCTGACGGACCCGCAGTAAAGATATTGGTAGCATGCGCCACGGCAAAGATAATTGTCGTCCACAGGCCAACTTTAAATTCGCTATAGCCGCTGTTTCGATAAGCCACTATACCTAATCCACGAAACATAAGCTCTTCACCAAAACCAACCATAAGGGTTCCTATAAGCAAAAGAAGGGTGAATTCAATACCTTTATCACTAAGTCCTGGGTAGTTAGTAATTACAACAGTTGTTACAAAAAGTATAATTGGAATGGCTATCAGCCAACGTCTGACGGGTAGAGGATTCGTAAAAACTTCTTTCCAGACACCAAGGTAACTTACTATAGCAAGTGTGAATGCAATAGCTAGGCCAACAGGTATTATTATTGAACGAATTATATTCTCTATTGAAGTGAGGCCATTTGATGCTTCGTGTCCGGCATTTAAAAGTGCGGCCACGACTTGTACAATTACGAGATATACCACGACCAAAACAAGAAACTGCCATACGTTGAGGCTGCGTACCGATGCGGCTTTTGAAATATCCGACTCTATATCATTTCGACGTTTAGTTACATCTGACATTGTTGTTGATTTCTAGGTTAGTTATTGCTAATACTGGGCTTTCAACACAATATTAGACAAATTTTTGCCTAGATATTCTTGTAATTAAGTCTTTCCGATAAAATAATAGAACTTTCTTCGTCCTCACTTTCATAATCATTTTGTCTTGTAATGTGGAGTTCATATCCCATGTTTGAGATAATCTAATTGGAGAGGTCAAATTGCATACAACTGCAGGCGACTTTGCAATGCTGCACCAATAACAAACCATCAGTTGAGTTCTAACTAAAGTTAAATAGAATTGAAGTTGAGCCTTCACTACCAAGACATATTATTGCGAAATTGATTATTGCTAGCAGTTAGGCTTATTTGACTTTCTGAAAAATATATTGTTCAATAATTTCATAATAGGAAAAATATTCTCCTTTCTTTACGTTTTCTATCACTTTTGGGTAGTTCAAAATTAAAAAACCGTTTTCATCTATTCCATATTGCGAAATGCCACCTCCTGTTTTAATCGGCTTGTAAACCATCATGAACCTATTATTCTCCATTTTATATTTAGCAGACATTCTTTTTTTATAGCTTGTCTTACCTTGCTCTTTTACATAAAGCTTGAAATCCTTATCACTAATTACAGCAAATGCTTCGTCACTACTTTTATCATCTAAGAGCGTATCAGAGAGTCTATAGTAAGTTTTTGTTGGTATATAAACAGAATCATTAAACCTAATAGAACGAAACCTTATCATTCTCCAAGTTCCAGCAATTTTATTGGGGTCATCCACTACTGTGCTTGTGTCAAGTTGTGAATGCATCATAATTGCGTTGGGAATAACTGATATTGTTACTCCTTTGTCAGTAAAAGTATATGAAGCCTGTGTTCTACGAATCGCAGGTGTTAAATAATTGTAATATATATCATAATCCTTGTCCCAATTTGGGTACCCAAGCCTTGGTCTTGAGATTTTGTAATCTAAAGGAAACTGAGTAGTAGTGTCTTTGGGAACAATTGTGAATGTATCAAACTCTTTGTTCTGTCCAAATAAAGAGTTAGTCAAAGCTGTTAAGAAAATGATTACTATTGTTTTTAGAAAGTATTTTGTCAATTGTAGGTTGTCGTTATAGTTGTTATCAACGATAAAGCATTTGTCTTTGCAATAAAATTCATTATTTCAACTGCTTGGTGTCGCTGCTGCTTAAATATACAAAAGTTGAAAACATATTCTATTAGTCATTGGTATTTGATCAGCCGGATATACAGGTGACAGTAGTACGAAGAGTATGATTTATTTGGCGCTTCCTACTGACGCAAAACCGAATGCTTTTTGCTGAGTCATCTTTCTATAGTATACCCATACACCATTTCATTTATTATATGGCTTTTTATACCTTGATTTGATAAATTCTTGATTCTTCTTCCCAAGGATGATAACCTTGACCAATATATTCAAATCCATACCTCTCATAATACCCTATATGGTTGGTGCATAAATTCAGAAATGTAAATCCAAATTCTTTCGTGTCTTCTTTAGCTTTATCTATCAGTAGTGCTCCATAAGCATTTCCTCTATGCCTTTCGTCAATATACATTGCACAAAGCCAAGGGTACAAATCCATTCTACTTATAAAATCATTTGTTATTAATCCTACACATCCAATTACTTCGTCGTCTTTTTCCAATAAATACCATTGAGGCAGGAATTGTGTAGCATCTATACTGTTAGAAATACAATCCTCATAAATAATGGAAGCAATTTCAGGCCAGCTCTCTTGAAAGTATTTTATAGCTTTTCCCTTGTATTCTGGATTTTGCCTTATTGATATTATCCTCATTAAACTTCCCTTTTATTTACACCCGCTCTTTTTAATGAGCATATACTCATTTAGAAATATGCGTAGTACCACATCTTATTGCTGTTGTTGATATAGCGGATCACCGTTCAAATTTAGCAAAAGTTTGAAACCAGGCACTTAAGCCACCATTAAGCAAAATCATTGCTAGCAGTCGTATTTTATCAAAACTGTTTGGGTTTCTTCTTTTGCCCTGCCAGTTCAGCAATTTCGTTAATACGTCTTTGACGTGTTTCGGGTCGCTTGGCAAGTACGAGTGACGCCAACATCATTTTTTTAATTGACTTGCTTAAACTTAAAAAATATTCTTTTGAACCTTTGTATTTCCTGAACGATTTTTCTAAGTCGATCGGAATGATCAGTTCTTCCACTTCATCTAAAATTGTCCACGAACCGTTTTGTTTTCCAATGTGTATAATGTCAAGACCTGCTTGTGTCATCAATCCGTTGTCAATAAGTTTTTGTACTTTTTCTTTATTGATTTTTGACCAGGTGCTTTTTAGTTTTCTTTTGCAGAAAAACTGATGAGATGTTTCTTCGTCAATTTTGATTCTTTTACTATCTATCCAACCAAAACAAAGCGCAACATCAACAGCCTCGCTCCAAGAGATAGTGGGCTTTTCAGACGATTTCGTATAAAAAACAAGCCAAACAGATTGTTTTGACAAATGATTCTTGACTAACCATTGTCGCCACGCTGTTTGGCTGACCGGATAAAAAATGGCTATTTTGTTCATTATTACTTTACTACTGTGGCTTCTAATTCTATGGTTAAAGTAGCAAAAAGTCCTTTCACTTCCAGCAAAGTAGTCGCTTGTTCAATACTATATTTTTGCAGGAAGGGAACATATACATCCATACAGCTTGTAAAAAACTCTTGCACCGATGTGGTGTAAACATTTAATCTTACAATGTTTTTGGGTTCATACCCTGCTTCGCTGATTAGTGTTTCAAGGTTTTGAATAGTTTGCTGTAACTGCGCACGCATGTCAGCATTGCTGGGCACTCCATTGGCAC
Organism: uncultured Citrobacter sp.; assembly: GCA_964588445.1. GTDB lineage: Bacteria > Bacteroidota > Bacteroidia > Chitinophagales > Chitinophagaceae > CAZPPM01. Next base: position 20,721 of record CAZPPM010000004.1, on the reverse strand, counting down.
CAATGGCTACTTGTCCCGAGCAGTAAAGTGTTCCTGTTACATTTTTTACTTCTACTGCCTGTGCCGAGTTGGTTTGCTTACCCCATTTCCAAGGATCAACCGTTCTTTTTTCCATTTTACTTTTGTTTTGCTTCTAATGTGATGCGAAGCTAAAATGGGGGTATGACAGCCGTATGTCAGGGGTAGAAAAGAATTAGTGGTACCTGTCAAAATATTCTTGCAAGGTCATTTCGTGTGGCTCAAATTTATCGGTAAGCACTTCCAGTTTTTTAATTCTGTCTAGTCGAAAAAAACGAAACTCTTTTCTTAAACGACAATACGCCACCAACAGCCAATTTTCTGTGCTAAGTAATGCAAAGGGTTCAATGTGTCGGGTTGAGGTTTTGTTTTGCTCGTTGGTGTAATCAATTTTTGTGAGGCGGAAATTTGTCAGGGCAAATTGTAAGTCCGACAAATTATTGCTGTTCCTTTCTCTGTTTATGTTTTGGTCAAATCGGGTTCTTTCGGCAAGTAAGTTGGCTTTGTCTTGTATATTGTATTTCAGAACCGCTTTTATTTTATCAATGGCTTCCGTATAGTCTTTGATGAATGAAGTGTCTTTGTTTTTGAGCACCAATTGCTCTGCGGTAATTAGTGCGTTGGCTTGTGCTTCGGTAAACATTACAGGTGGCACCCGGTAGCCTTCCATAAGCGTATACCCTTTACCGTCTTCTGTAAGAATGGGGACACCTGCCTGTTCCAGTGCTCTGATGTCCCTATAAATAGTTCTGATACTAACCGAAAATTTGTCTGCCAATGTCGTTGCCGTCAAAAGTCGTTTCGTTTGTAACTGCGTTAAGATTGCGGTGAGCCGCGACAGTCGTTTTATATCGTTGTCATTCATTCGTTAAATTGTAGGCGTTGGGTTTAGGCGTGGCCTGTTCTAAAATGGCTACTAACATTCTCAGGCTTTGCATTCAGGCAAGTTACTTAACTCCCGTTGGGTAATTTGGAAAACCTCCACTCTGGAACTGTTGCCTGATTTTTGATAAAGTTAAATAGTAGTCGCTAAAGATGGAATTTATTCGCCAAACCCGGGCCCAAAGCACAGCAACATTACTGATGGTGATGACTTCGCAATTGAAGTACATTAATGGTAATACTTATGTTGACTAGCGTTTATCTTTCTTGAATCAAGACAGGATCTGTTTGTGGAGGTATTTTTAAGTCAGAATTGTAGTGTGGCAATATTTTCCCTAAGGTGTTATTGTCAACTTCATCACTATCTATAAAATACCAGTTTAGTCCTTTATCCTTTGTTATTGCGATTATAAAGGATTCTGATTTGATTATTCCCCTTGGAGCATTCAAAAACATAGTTTGCGGAATTAGTGTATGTATCTCTTCTCCAGCATTAACAAAAATAGTCGGCTGGCCTAAGGATATAGAGTCAACAAAAATGCCCCGAACTTTTAATTCTTGAATGCCAAATTCTATTTGTTCTAGTGCTTTATCGGAACCACCCATCATCTCGATCAAAGCTGGGTAAGAAAATTTTATAATTGTCTCATAATCATTTGAAAAAACTGCATCAGCCATTTGAGTTACTTGTTTTTGCAGGTTCTTTTTGGCAGCACTATCAATAGTTGGAGATTTATCTGGCGATTTACACGACCCGATAAAAAAAACGCAACAGAAAAGTAAGTAAAGACGCATGAATTTAATTGAGGTGAATAGTAGTTTATGTTTGTATTTACGTACGCATGTAGTTTTATTTTATTTACCCACCAAGTCTTAAATAAAAAACCTGCCGGCTAGGTGTGCCGAACAGGTACGTTATCTAAAGATGTGCTTTATTTTTTATAAGTCCAAGTACTATTATTCATTATCATTAAAAAATAGCGAGGGCTTACATAACTTATTTAAACGTCTGCTACTTTTCGAATATTCATTTTTAAATTCCTTTTTCGTGGATCTTCTTGGCTTGACTTTGCCAAGTAGGTGCATCATTAATTGTCTGCCTGAGCAATAAGTTCAACTGAGCCGAGTGATGCTGAATATGTCGTAAATTATACATCAGCATCTCTAGCAAAGAAAAATTTTTATGTTTATTAACCCAACGGTCGGCAAGTCTTTCAATCGTTAGCGTTGCTATTAATTGACTTGCTTTTTGTCGGCAGTGTTCCAAGTAACCGAGCACTTCTGTTTTTGTATATGTTCGGTCAGGTTTCTTTCCTGTCGGGTCAAACTCTGAAAATGTAAAAGGTGTAGGCGGTTCAAACTTATCGGGTTCAATCGTCAAGTAATAATCTGTCCAAAATGTGCAATGGTAAGAAACATACCAAAAATTCAATTCTGTGTCCCAATGTTCATTAGGGCACATAGTGATTGCATTTTCTAACATATCAAGACTGGCTCCTAGCTGGCTCCATATTGCTTCTCGTATTGAAATTAAATTATCCATTTTTCGCCAAAAAATATTTTATTATGTATTTTATTATGCAGCTAAAGCTTTATCATCTGAGTATAGAAAGAAAAAAGAACACCTCTCCACAACTACTCCAAATTGAAAAAATAAAGATGAAATTAAGAACAAAAGGTGATCATTATTCACCTTTCTTTGTATAGCTTATTTTAGGATGCAATTTTATATTGATACTACAAATCCAGATTAAAAAATTGCAAAATCTATTTTTGTATAACGAGTAAATGGACAATAAACTCATTGTGATAATAAATATAGTTATTCAGTCCGACAAGCAATATAGTCAAAAGTACAAATACAAAGAATTGATTAACTTGTATGCTAACGATTTACCCAATCGTCTTACAAAGGTATAACCGAATTAGAGTAATTAAAGTATTTATAAAAAGCGGACATAAAAATCCTTATGAATAAACAAGTAAAACTATTTAGCATCTCGCTTTTGATAGTAAATAAATGGGCTGAAATGGGGGAAATGGGTTTAGGCAGAGCCATTCCAACAGATAGTTAAATTTTTAGAGTAAAAATTTCAACACCCGAGAGACGCAGAGGTTAAATTTATAATTGCCGTAAAACAGGAAACAAATGGTAGAAGAACTTCATAATTTCTATCTGCATAAAGAAGAGCCAAACAAGAGTTGCTTACTGGCATTGCGAAGTATTATTCTTGAACAGGACACGAACATCACTGAAACACAAAAGTGGGGAATGCCTTGCTTTTGCTATAAGAAGAAAATGTTTTGCTATTTATGGACAGATAAAAAAACAAACGAGCCTTATATACTTATGGTAGAAGGAAAATACCTTGATCACCCAAAATTGGAAGAAGGCGACCGTTCCCGAATGAAAATTTTCAGGGTTAATCCAAACAAAGGTTTACCGATAAAGACAATAAAAATCATTCTAGAAAAAGCGCTGGACTTATACAGAAAAGGAACAATAAAAATCAAAGACTGACCTACAGTACATATGCGTAACATGTAACTTGTCACTATAAAGGCAGACGAATAAATTCGCAGCATTTGTTCTTTATTCAATATCGGTTAAAACATATCTTCCTCTAATAATATTTCTCGTTATATTTATAAATAGAAATCCTATTGAGTTGCAGCAGCCAGGCTGACACGTTTCAAAGTCCAGCAGTGTAGTAAGCTCTTGACATTGTCTACAGCCAATTGCGACCTTACTTTTTGCAGATATGTAAAAAGTAAATCGCTAAAAAAGAGTATACAAATAACAATAGTATTATCAAAAGGCAGACAAGAGTGTTAAACGCAGCTTTTCTGCTTCGATTTCACGCCCGAAACATTGGTCGTAAACCAGCAATGCAACATTTCAACGTTTTATATTGTCAATAAAAAAACTTCAATAATGAAATTCGTTTTTGCTATATTAATTTCAATCGGCTTTATTTCTTGTAAAAAAAGAGATAATCATAATTCTTCAATAGAACCTGCACAATGGAATATGACAAAAGTCGATGGTAACGGATCGGGAATCGTAAATCAACTAATTCCATTGCTAGTCTATTATCCAACTTCAAGCGGTTGTGACATTTTGGATTCATTTACACAGTCTTATCAAGGAAATATTATTTTAATTAAAGCTTTTGGACATACAAATACTTCAAGCATTTGTACGCAAGATGCAAGTATAAAAACAAAGACCTTCAATTTTGAGCCTATTGCAAAAGGAACTTATGAATTACGGTTTGTAAATAAAGACAATTCATATATTTCACATATGTTAATTGTGAACTAATGCAATACTAATAACCCAATATAAGGCTTACTATCAACACGGGTCTTAGTATTATTGGGCAGGCGGATAAACCCTCGACTTTTTACATCTTGCTGTATGCTGATGGCTATGAGTTGCTTATCCATAATGTTATTATTGCATTGGCGACATTACTTATTTTGACCACCGTATGGATTCGTAACTACTGGCCAATTATAAAAACCCAACGGGTGTACGAAATGGATGATGAGCATGTCAATAACCACCGTGCCGGTAGTAGAATCAGAAAATCACCATGTCTTGAAGCAATGATGCTTTACCCGCTACGACAGACATAATTATTCCTATAAAAAGCAAGCACCTAACGGAACTAGCTTATGCAGTAAAATTTAAAATTCCTAAAAAGAATTTATGCGTACCCCTCTTCATCATTATAATAAATTTATTGATTTTCCAATTATTGCCACCATCCAAAATCCACCACCTTATTTACTCATTTTATTTCCTTCCATTTTTCGGGTGCAACTTTATAGCTAATGTGAATTATTGTCTATCATTATATTGAGTCAACTTCCAAGGCGGATTTAGTCTATTATTACCTGCATAATATAAAATCAAATGATTTCCGTCAATGTCTTTTAAGTGAGCTTCTCGCCATAGCCATTTTTTATCATTAGGCATTTCATCAAATTCAATTCCTTTACTTATCAGTTCGTCTACATATTGGTCAAGGTTGTCACACTCAAAATAAATATGAACTCCGCTTTTTGTCGAAAGTTGCTCAACGTGTTGAATTGAAAATGTTGATTTGCCATCCGGACACTCAAATCTTGCATAGTGAAATGTCTTAACGATAAGTCGTAGTCCTAACGTTTGGTAAAACGGTATGGATTTTTCAAGATTTGATGACGATATTGTTATCTGATTTAAGTTCATTTCGATTACTTCTTGTCGGTTCGATAGGTCGTTCTAAAATAGCCGCCAACGTTTAATTGTTAACACACTGTTACCTGAAGTTAATACTAAATAAAAATAATGCTTCATTTGTCGCAAGCCCACACTAAGAGCCTCATCGGATTTATTTAATCTCTTATGCAGGATTCGAGTATTTTTTTAATTTCTTTTTCGCATTTCAGAAAATCTTTAGAAAGCCTTTCATAGGGTCCTTGGTCACGGCTCATGAGCAGGTATCTTTCCATTACAGGGGTAGTAATTTTCATTCCTGCATTTTTGAGTAAAATGAAAATATTGCTAAGACACTTACGCTCCTTTTTTAAATAAAAATTGTAATCGAGAAAAAAGTAAACCGGTAAATCATCTCTCATTAAAGCACTTGGATTGGAACCTCCATTTAGTAAAAGCTTTATTTGTATTTCATCAGCCATTTGGCAAGCAGCATGTAAAGGTGTGTAACCATTCCCAAGGTCTATATTAGCATCCCCCATTGCAATAAATTTTTTCAACGCAGGGATGTCCTTATTCTTGATCGCCTCATATATGGAATTCAGGGTAGTGTTAATATTCATATCTTCATTATACCCACCTAAATTTTGTTTAAAAAAATCTTTGGCTGCGGTAAAATTGGCCCTTACTGCATAATTCATCATGGATTTACTGTCATTGTTTTTATTCTCTGCTTTCAGGTAGCTGCCTAAAATATAAAGTTCAACTGGATCCGTAAGTTTCTCTCCGTTTTTTATCCGTTCATTCAATAAATTTTTTGCCTCGTTCAGGTTGTTTTTCCTTACATAATAGAAAACCTTTATAGCCTCGCACATATTTAAATTCTTTTCAGTTGCTGTTCCCCGCATTTTAGCACTTGAAATTATTTGATCAAAATTATTGATGAAAAAGGGCTTTTGCTCCATTAAGTCGGCAAAGGATTTTCTGTAAAGAGCATACAAATCCAGGCTGTCCTTTATCAGTAGAAAGTCGCAAGCAAACCCGGCCAGGTCCCATTTATTTTGAAAAAGATAACAATCTGCCAACCGAAGCGATGCCAGACTTCTTAACCCGGTTTTTCTCTTGGCTATCATACAATAATCTTCACACTCCTCATACTGTCCAGCATATAGGTAGCCTTTTGATATTATTTCAAACTCTTCTTCTTCTGTAAAACCTTCAAACGGATTATCTTCCAGCATTTTTAAACCTTCCTCCGCATTATAGCTTTCTATAAGCGAATGTCCCTGTAATACCTTAAAATAATTATACGTTCTTTCTTCAATTTTATCTTGCGTTCGGCGCAGGTTCTTGCCAATAAATAATGCTGTACCAATAGCATGGGAAGCATTGATATAATCCCTCAGAAAATAATTAAAAATACCGAGGTTCAATAATATTCTTACTTCATGCTCTCCCGATATGACAGTGCTCGTTTGCCCTCCGGAAAGCGCATCTTTGACATTCTTAAACCTTTCCCATAATTCAATAGCCTCTTTTACTTTGCCTGTTTCAAACAAACATAAGCCGAGAAAATAAGGAGCGCTATTAGTGGTCATTCGGTCTGCTGATACTATATTTTGCTTTATTCCCGGGAAACTTGTGTATACAGTGACAGCATCCTGATACTTGCCCTTGTAATAAAGTGAGGCCATATGAAGGGAAATGTAATCGCCCAGCCAGTCGGGAGAAAGGGTGAGTCCGGAAACAGCACCGTTCCAATATTTGCTTTGCATTATTCTTGCGAGACTGCTGTCATAATTCCCTGCATCAAACAGCTCACTCGTTTTTCTCCAATAAGTTTCATAAGCTGGTATTTCTTTTGGCTTAGAAGAGGGGATATCGGAATAATCACGGGTGTTATTATTTGCTACATTATTGTTTCTGGAAGAAGTATAATTACTGTTGGAATTTAAAGGTATGGGTTTATTCATGCTACCGCCATAAGAAAAAGGATTTACATAAGGCTTCACTTGTATTATCTTATAACCATCCCCTTTATAGAGAACATTTGAAGAATATTGTCCAAAAGAAACCAAGGCAATAAATACGACAGCAAGCAAACAAGTAATTCTTTTCATAAAAAAATTTAATCAGCGTATATTTTTCCGGAAAGGTTCATGAAACAATCTTTATCCTTCAATTTGATTTTGTATACCCCCTTTTGAAAAGGTTTAATCTGAAGTTGGCGAGCCCCTATCTCTTTTCCAGTTTTATCGATCAATATTTCAGCATTATTATTTATAGTCATTATAGCTCTTTCATTCTCATAATCATATATGCCTTTACAAGTCTTCAACCCTTTACTGAACACCTCCTCACCTGTCTTATTTACAAAAACAATTTCATTAATCGTTTCGCCATAAGCAAGACCATTTTTAAACCCACGCATTTTGGAAATTCCTGTGAGGCTCTTGATTTCTTTTCCAGTTTTATCGATCAGAATCCACATATAATCGGTGACCATTGAAACGTTCGTAATATCCTCTTCAAAATCAAAAGCCTTATCATATTTACAAGCAATTACCTGCTTGCCGGCGGCATCTATAAAACCCCATTTTTTATTAAGCTGTACAGCAGCCAACCCATTTTTAAAAGACCGGGCATCGTCATATTTAGGTGAGATAATCATGTTGCCCGATTTGTCCACAAATCCCCATTGGTCTTTTATTTTCACAGCCGCTTTTCCTTCGGTAAATGACCGGGCATTTTCATAGGTAGGTGGGACCAACGTTTTTCCTTTAGTATCAACAAACCCATAGAGATCTTCTTTTTTAACGGCATTAAACCCTTCGCTGGTTTGATATATAAAATCGTATTCGAGAGGAAGAATGTTTTTACGACTGTCTACGTTGTATAATCCATAAGCACCATCTAATTTTACTATCACTGAAGGAGGTGACAAATAAATCGTTTCAAATTCCAAAGGCAATACGACCTCTCCATTGCGGTTAATGATACCCTGTTTTTTATTCTGCCAGACCACCGCTACACCTGCATCATTCATACCATAGGTGCCATCATATATTGACGGTACAATAGTTTTACCGGTTTTATTAATGAACCCCCATTTATTATTAGTTTTTATGGCAGCCAATCCATTGTTAAAAAGCCCAGCCTCATCATACTCCTGCGAAAAAGATGGTTTGAGAGAAGATGAATCAACGTAACTGAATTTCCCATTGCTTTTTAAAAATGGGATTAACGTTTGTGAATATGTAAACGTGAAAGAAAATAAAAGGATGCTGGGTAAAATCAGGTATTTCATAATTTTCAGGTTCAAGTCTTTAACAATGAAGATAGCATTAGGTATTTTAATTTCAAAGGAGCAAACAGCTGTTTGGAGTAGAAAAAAACGTCTATATAAAGCTAAATACTGTTCTGCTAAACCTTAAAAACCTTACTTTTTATTTGGCTTTTTAGATAGTTCATTTCATGTGCAGTTCATTGGGTCAAGAGAAATTCAATCGTTTTACGACATATCGCCAATTTAAAAATATTGCAAGAGGCGTCCAAATGAGTATCGGAGTATATTCAATAAAAATAGACACAAAGGCCTTTTCTTCAAAATATCTACCACGATTCAGGTAGTCAAAAAGAACAAAGCTAAATACCGGCAGCAAGGAAATTGCTAATGCTGCCAACAGGTAAATACTAAATCGATTAAGTTCTTCTCTCTTCCGAATCATGTACGATGTTAGTAAGTTTATAGCTAAAAGTATTATGAAAACTAATCCTATAATCGGGATTGAATAGAAAACGATTTGCAAAACCGATTGCCCCACAAACGAACAATTTTCTCCTTTGAGTCCATACCACTTGGGAATGATGACTGAAGGAACCAGAGAGATAAAGAATGAGAGAAGAGTTATATAAAATGCTTTAAGAAGCATTTAAGATTGAACTTGGGATGGTTACACATAGTGTAATGGCTTGCTGCTTGGTGGGGGATTTATAAAGAATTCAGCCTGAACTAAAGCCGATTACTCTTTTTTATTAAATTTAAGGATAAAAGGGGATAGTAATTCATCTGCTGCAACTGAAGACTATAACAGTATAACTAATGATGTGTATTCTTTCAGCCCCACTTTCATAAAACCTACGTTATAGGCTATGGTGTTTGGTCTATCCTTTTTGCAGTAATCGTCAGCTAGAGATTAATTAATGCCAAAATCCTTTTGACTTGATTTGCTCACCTGCTATACCTTGAGATTTTAAGTATTTCCTAAGCGACACTACCATTTTGGCATAGCCGACAATATAAAAAACACAGTTTTCTTTGCCGGCTAACGCTTGTGTAAGTTGTGCTGTCTTTTGATTTATTTCGTCATAACCGGTCAAGGTTTTTAATGGAAGCCAAGGACAGTTTTCTGTAAAATCTTCTGCTGTTTGTTGGTCGTTGAAACAGATATATCCGTTTATTTTTGTATTGGGCGATGCTAATTGCTGTAAAGCACAAAAATGTCCGATAGCAGTTTGGTCGCCTAAAAAAATAAGTTGCTTACCATCAATGGGATAATGGTTTTCAAAATCAATATTCAGATAATGTAATGTGTCATTTTCTTTAATCCTTTTCGCCCATTCACTGCCTTTCCCGCTATGGCTTATGTCTATGTACAATGTGCAGATGTATTTTTTGTTGTCCCAATTTGAGGGTGTGTAATCTATAAAGTGCATAGTCGAAGTACGACATTTTATTGCAGGTGTTTTATTCCATTTAGAAAAATCTACATGGGGTAAACGTATATCCACTTCGCAGATATTTCCACAGCGCCAAGTCCGCACCTGTGCTATTGTTGCTGTTTTTGTGAGGATTTTTTCAAATACCGATATTCCTTTTTCTTTTTGCCCAACCCTGATTCTGTCGATTTAAATTAAAGGGCAAAATTAAAAAGTAGGTTGCGGGTAGTGCAGGTCGTTTAATGGGAAAAACAGGACTAATCACGGAATTTCTTACGAAACATGGCTGGCGTTATTCTGGCAATTTTTTTAAACAGTCTTATAAAATAAACGTTGTCTTCATAACCCAAACTATACCCTATTTCCTGAATGTTATTGTCCGTGTAATACAACATTCTTTTGGCTTCGGTTACAATGTAGCGCTGTATGTGAGCTGAAACAGAATTGCCAGTGTTGGCTTTAATGGTATCGTTGAGATGTGAAACCGTAATGTGCAAAGCCTTGGCATAATCAGCAGGTTTTTTCCATTGCTTGAAACGCAGTTGCAGTAATCGGAGAAAATCACGCTCTATTTGTTTTGCCCTATTGCCTTTGCTTTTATCTTGTCGTAAATCTATATCTGTCGCTACCATAGCAAGCAACGAGTGCAACAAATAATGCGAAACAGGCAAGTGATAAAACTTGTCCTTTTGCTTTGGTTTCATCATTATTTTGATAATCGTTACGATGTCTTTTAGAAAGGGCGTATTAACCGAAAAAATCCTTTCCTGTAGAAAGTAGGTTACTAAAATGGGTTTTAATTCAACAGGCATAAGCTCTTCGTTAAAACTTATAGCGTATCCTTCAAGTATATTTGCTTTAACAACGTGATGTACCTGCGCAGGGCTGATTAAACCGATAAAGGGTTTTACTATTTTTATATTATCAAAATCAATAACTGCTTCCACTGAACCACCGCAAGAAACCATCAGCAAATAATGTTCGTCCCGATGGGGTTCAGATGTGTTGTGTAAAGCGTTAAACGCAGACTCTTTGTAAGAAACAACGTGAACACCATCTTCTATGGATTGTGGTAGTTGATATTCGGGAATATATTTTGTTTTCTTTGCCACGTCAGCTTGTCAAGCGGTTTTTGTGTCGCAAAGTTAGAAATTAAAATTTTACGATTTTTTGTTTATAAAGAAAATGTCAACACAGAGGTTAAAAAAAACTGTGCTTGATTTTGTTTGGTCGTCACTACTCCATCTGTTGAATGATGGATGGTCGTCTTACCTTAGCATACAACAGCTTGAGTTTTGCCGAAGACGGGGATTTTATATTTGTCCGCGGGTACAAATACCCATTTGAAAATATGTTGTGAAGCTATAAACTAAAGCTGGACATTGAACGCCAAGTCGCACTATTGCAAATAACCCGTTAGCCGCAGCACATCATTTCAAGTCCATAATTTTATCAATTAGTTCTTGCCAGAACATTTTGAATGTTCTACGGTACTGTATAGAAAAAACCACTACACTTTAGGTTAAATTAAAGATGTTATCATTTATCCAGCCACAATTTAAACTGTGGCATTTTAATCCTACTTACAATCACTTCTGCCTTAGGATCACGTTTCAGAATTATTTTTGATTTCTCATTGAAATATTTCTGGATGCTTTCAATGCTGTTAATGTTCAGGATATATTGTCGATTGACTCGAAAAAAAAACTGTGGATCTAATTGCTCTTCCAATTCTTCTAAGTTGTAAGGCACTACTATAGAAGAACCATCTAGAAGTTTAAAGCGCACTATTTTATACTCGAGGTAGATGTAATCAATATCTTTTACCGCAACTACCTTATACGTCTCACGATAATGCAATAAGAAACGGGTTTTGTACTTCTTTTGCTGTGTTAGGAGCATATTCACTATGCCATTCACATCCTCGCTTGATACCAAGGGACGAAATTCATTTACCTTTTCCAACGCTTCTTCCAACTCTTCCCGAACAATCGGTTTCAATAAATATGCGGCTCCATAAACTTTAAACGCCTGTAAAGCGTATTCATCGTAAGCAGTGGTAAAAATTACCGGACACTGGATATGGACATGCTTGTAGATTTCAAAGGATAAGCCATCCGCTAATCGTATATCCATAAAGATCACATCAGGATGCGGAAAATTATTTAACCACTCCACACTCTCCTGAATACTTGGTAAAGTGACTAACAAAATGGCAGCATCATCGTATTTTTCAACCATACCTTTCAGCAAGTCGACATTATGCTGTTCGTCTTCTATGATGATGTACTTCATAGCACTATTCATAAATTTAATAAAGGTAATTTTACTTCAAAAAAAGTATCGCTGTTGCTGATTTCTAAATTTTCGCCTGACAACAACAGGTATCTTTCGCGAATGTTTTGTAAACCCATTCCGGTACTTTTATAATCGATATTAATAGGTTGCAGATTATTTTTTACAACAATCGTTCCGTCTCCGCAACTGTTAATGGACAGCCTAAGTGGTTGTTTGGTAGTCGAAATATTATGCTTGATGGCATTTTCAATTAACAATTGTAATGTTACTGGAGGTATGCCTTTTCTCTTGTCTGCTTCGTTTATATTCACATCCAAATAAATAGTTTCTCCATGACGAATTTTAATCAGGTGAAAATACATATCGACAAATTTCAATTCATCTTCCAGAGATACTACATCTTTCTTTGCTGTTGTTAAAATATAACGATATACCCTAGAAAGGTTTGATAAAAAATCCTGTGCGACTTTTGGGTTTGTTTCAATCAACTGGGTGAGGATACTGAAATTATTAAATAGAAAATGAGGATCCAATTGCAATTTCAACACTTCCAATTCAGCTTGTAAAGCACTTTCTTTTAGTTGATGGGTATGTATTTCAAGCTTATTACTTTCAATAACTTTGGCTTTCCATTTTTCAAAAAAGAAAAAGGAATTGTAAAAACTGTTCACGAACACTGCTACCACTACATTCACCACCAGGTAGTGCCGTATTCCCAATTCTATATCCTGATTAGTATCAGAAGGTTCCGGCCATATCCATTCATAAATTACGTTTTCAAGATATAGCAAAAAAAACATACAAGCGATAACCACAACCGTAGTTATGATAAAATGCATTGGCATGCTATTTCCAACCATCACTCTGTTATTCGCCCACCCTGTAAACAAACGTATAATCCAAAAAATGATGGCATACATCAAAATACCACCAACAATAGTAGCTGCAATTTCTGTCCATTGCGCTTCTCTATAAAAATTCCACCAGCTGCTTTGTGGGTTCAGCAGGTATTGAATAAGGTTCGCCAAGGCCAGCGATATCAAAGCACCGCTCCAATGGAAAAGCCCTTTCCTTGATTGCTTGTTGTGAATTGGAATTTTACTATTCATTTAATTTCCACCTAAGGATTTGTACAAAGCAATGTAAGCATTTATCTCTTTCTGAATAGTCAAAGTATGTGTTAATTCCGTCTGGAAATAGCTTTGTTGTATAGTCAGTACTTCGAGGTAATTGGCTTCTCCATACTTATAAAGCATTTGCGCATCGGTAATGGCTTTATCCATTGAGTTTTTCCTATTGTTAACTTCAATCATTTGTTCTTTAACCTGTTCTATGCTATTCAATGATGTACTCACTTCTTCAACAGCATTCAATACCGCCTTTCTAAACTCGTGTACGGTAGCCTCACGTTGATGTAATGCTCGCTGATAATTTGACCGAATATTTCTTTTATTAAAAATCGGTTGTGTAAGCCCAGCAGTTGCAGTGCCAAACAAAGAAGCAGGGATAGAAAACCAATTGCTTGTCTTAATAGCGTTTAAGCCACCTTGTCCTGTAATTTTAATGCTTGGATAAAACTCCGTTTTAGCCATACCCACACGAGCAGAAGCCGCTTGCAACAATAACTCTTGTTGTTTTACATCAGGACGGTTTTTTAATACATCTGTAGGAACGCCTGCTTGTAAAGATGTTACAATTATTGTGTTTACAAATGATGGAGACCGTTCTATACTACCAGGATAATTTCCTGCTAAGGTCTTCAACACATTTTCCTGTGCTTTAATACTGGCATTAATTTCTGGTATTAATGCCCTTGTTTCTGCTAATTGAGCTTCCGATTGTTTGATGGCAAGAGATGTGACCTCTCCTACAGTGTACTGTATATTGAGCATGTTCAGTGTTTCCTGCATGCTATTTTTTACTTCTTGCGCGATGCGTAATTGTTCATCCAGACTCAATAAATTATAATATGCTTGGGCTGTCTGGGCAATCAGTTGTACACGTAAAGCTCTACGGTTTTCTGCTTGACTTAAATAATTAGATAAGGTTTCCTCTCTTTGCCTTTTCAACTTACCCCAGAAATCAATATCCCAGGAAACGGCTGGTGCAAAATTGTATTCTTCAAACAACAATCCCCCTGCAAAAGAACCTACCATACTGTTTCTAGAAAGTCGTTGTACACCCGCATTTACCTGTAAATTGATATCAGGAAGGTAATTCAGCTTTACGCTTTTCAGCAAAGCTTCTGTAGCCAGAATGTGCTCCGCAGCTATGTGCAAATCGAGATTATTTGCCATAACTGTATCTATCAAAGCAATGAGTTTTATATCTGTAAAAAACTGCTGATAAGACGGGATTTCTGCTTTACTGCTATCATCTAAAAGCTGAATATTCTCGAATGAAGCGGGAAGATTTAAATCCGGTCTTGTATAGTCTTTAGTTACTTTACAGGATTGCAATAATCCTGTGATTAACGCTATGATTACTACAACTATTCTAAACTGCTTCATTGTTCACTGTTTTATTACCCGACACTTTTTCCTGCAAAAATTGAAATATCATATACAGTATCGGGATGATGAATATACCGAGTAGCGTACCTATCAACATACCACCGGTGGCACTCATACTGATGGACTTGTTTCCGATTGCTGTTCCACCGGTGGCAAACATTAGCGGTATTAGTCCTGCAATAAATGCAAACGATGTCATCAAAATTGGACGCAATCGCATCTTTGCTCCGGCAATTCCGGCTTCAAAAATGGAGCGTCCGGCCCTTCGTTGCTGTATGGCAAATTCTACTATCAGAATAGCATTTTTTGCCAACAGTCCCACAAGCATAATCATCGCAATCTGTACGTAGATATTATTGTCGATACCGCCCAATCCGGTAGCGATAAACACGCCCAGAATACCCGTAGGCAAGGATAACATAACTGCTAATGGCAATAGATAACTTTCATACTGGGCAGCGAGAAGAAAGTAAACAAACAAAATACTCAATCCGAAAATGAACACCATTTGTGAGCCTGAATTTCGTTCTTGCAAACTCAATCCCGCATATTCATAACTATAACCTTTGGGTAATTCTGTTTGCAATACTTCGTCTATTATATCCATCACTTTTCCAGTGCTTGCATCACCGGCAGCATTTACGTTTACACGAATGCTGTTGTATAAATTATATCTGCTGATGTCTTGCGGACCAAAAACTTTTTTTAATGTAACCAAAGTAGCTATCGGCACCATTTTGTTTAGATTATTGCGTATCATGATATTGTTCAGCGAAGCTTCATCTTTGCGGAACTCAGCCTCGGAACGAATATTAACACGATACAATCTTCCAAATCGAACAAAATCGGTCGTTTGCGAACCTGTCAGATACAGCTGTAATGCATCCATAACTTCTCGTGGTGTCAAACCCAATTGCTGTGCTTTATCCTCGTTCAGCTCTACTTCGTATTGCGGGTAATCGCTGCGGAAGGTGGTAAACGCCATTCCTATTTCGGAACGGTTGCTCAAAGCGTTGATCACTTTTGTACTGACAACTTCAAAATCGCTGATGTTACCCGAGGTTCTATCCTGAAGAACAAATTCGACACCGCCTGCCGTACCGAAACCTTCTACTGCAGGATTACGGAAGATCAAAAATTCACCTCTGATTTTTCCTCTCATTGTATTTTCAATTTTATGCATCACGTCATTAATGTCTGAAACTGCACCTCTGTCTTTTGGGTTTTTAAGTGTGATGAACCCCATCGCTGCATTGGGTGCTGCACCGGAAGTGAAAAGACTGAAACCGGAAACAGTACTGATACTTTTTACTTCGGGCAGTTCTGTTACAATTTTTGTAGCCTTTTCCATTTCTTCGGTGATGTACTGTAGATTCGATCCAGCTTGCAGATTGACAACGAAGGTCAGGTTGTTATCATCCTCTTCCGGCACAAACCCTTTCTGCGCAGTATTCATCAGATAAAAAGCAGCCAGGGCAACAAGTGCCAATCCTCCAATCGCCAAGCTTTTCTTTTTGCCTAAGAATCTTACTGTGCCAATGTATTTATTGGTCAACCGTTCAAAGCCTGTATTAAAAGCTGCGAAAAAACGTTGGGTAAATTTTTTGTTCCCTCCTTTTTCCTCGCTGTGTTGTTGTTTTAATAATAATGCACACAAAGCAGGACTTAATGTGAGGGCATTCACGGCTGAAATCAATATGGCAATCGCCAAAGTATAAGAGAACTGTTTGTAAAATATCCCTGCCGGACCTTCCATAAAACCTACCGGAAGAAAAACGGCTGACATCACCAGTGTAATGGAAACAATCGCTCCGCTGATTTCGCTCATTGCTGAAACAGTTGCAGTCTTTGCACTTTCACCCGTTTGTTGCATTTTGGCATGCACGGCTTCTACAACCACAATGGCATCATCCACCACAATTCCGATGGCGAGTACCAATGCAAATAGCGTTAATACATTCACCGAAAAGCCAATCAGATAAATGAAAAAGAATGTACCGATAATGGATACCGGTACGGCTATAGCCGGAATGATGGTTGATCGGAAATCCTGAAGAAAAACCAACACTACAATAAATACCAACACAAATGCTTCTATCAAGGTCCATTTCATTTGTGAAACAGACGCATCCAAACGGTCTTTCATGTTTTGAATAATCTCTACATTGATACCGTCAGGTGAACTTTTCTGGAAAGAAGCCAGTGATTTGTTTACTTCTATGGCAATGTCGTTCGCATTTGAGCCACTGGCCTGCAACACGGCAAAAACAACGGAAGGTCTGCCATCGGTATAAGTATCGCTGGAGTAATTGGACAACCCAAATTCGATACGAGCCACATCGCTCAAACGAAGTATCGACCCATCGTTTTTTGAACGCAGAATTATTTTCTCAAAATCTTCTGGCTTATTCAACTTGCCTTTATAACGCAAAACATATTGTAGGGAAGCATCTGTCTCTTCGCCCAGGCTACCAGGTGAAGCTTCAAAACTATATTGCTGAATAGCCGTTTCTATATCTGACGGAACCAATCCATAAGAAGACAGTTTCACCGGATTAATCCAAACGCGTACCGAATAATCTTTAGCTCCAAAAACGGTTGCATTCCCTACACCGGGTATTCGTTTTAGTTCCGGAATGAGGTTGATGTTTACATAGTTTTGCAAGAAACCTTCATCATACTTTTCAGCATTGTCGCTATTGATGTTTACAATCATCAAATAGCTGGTTTGTTGCTTAGTAGTAGTTAATCCTAAGCGGATAACCTCCGAAGGCAACTGGGCGTTGGCTTGCGCCACACGGTTCTGAACATTTACCGCAGCCTGATCGGGATCGACCCCTTGTTTGAAAATAATGGTAATAGAAAAGCTGCCATCGTTTGCCGCACTTGAGGTCATGTACTGCATGTTTTCCACTCCATTGATGGCTTGTTCTAAAGGCGTGATAACGGAGCGTATAACAGCCTCGGCATTGGCTCCTGGATAAGTTCCCGATACGAATACAGTAGGCGGTGCAATTTCGGGGAACTGGGTCATCGGAATACGCAACAGTCCTAAAATTCCCAACATCACCAGTATTATGGAAATGACCGTAGCAAGTACAGGTCTTTTAATAATCTTGTTCAACATTTTCAACAGATTTTATTGAATGGTAATGGGGATGATAATAGCATTTTCGGGGACGGCAGCCAGTTCATTGGCAATTATGCGGTCGCCGGGTTTAAAGCCAGATTTTAGGATATAGAAATCGCCCGCTTTTACATAATCTTTCAATGCAACACGTTGCATTTTGTTAGTGTTATCCAATAGCCCCACAAAGAGTTTGTCTTGTACTTCATAGGTAGCTCGCAGTGGAATTTGATACACGTTTTGTTCTGTTGTCTTTAAAACAACTCTTCCGGTATTGCCGGTTCTCAGTAAACTTTCTGGATTGCGAAAAGAAGCACGAAGTGTTACCGACCCTGTTGTTGCATCGAATTGCCCGTCCATCATATCAATTTTCCCGGTTTGATTATACGTGTTTCCATCAGCCAGTAACAAGTTTATATCTTTAAAACTTTTCAGTTTCTCTAACAGGTTTCCGCCGGGTCGGGATGCATTAATTTTCAAAATTTCGCTTTCCGGAAGCGAAAAGTAAGCGTAGATTTCATTTACCTGCGACAGAGTAGTTAAGGGCTGCGCATCACTCGGGCTTACTAAAGCTCCCAACCGGTTGGGGATTCGTCCAATGTATCCGCTAACTGATGCTTTTATCACAGAAAATCCTAGATTCACATCAGCGGATGCCACTAAAGTTTGCTGTTGTTGGACGGCCGCTTTTGCATTCTCATAATTGGCTTTGGCTTTTTGGTACTGAAAGTCTGCCACCACTTTGTTATCGCTTAGTACTTTGTATTTATCTAATTCCAATTGTGCCGATTGCAACTGTGATTTTGCCATGGCTAACGAAGCCAATGCCGTGTTTTTTTGTTCGCGATATACACTGGCATTGATACGAAAAAGCGGTTGTCCTGCATTTACAAATGCACCTTCGTCTACAAATATTTTGTCAATGTACCCACTGATCTGAGGACGGAGTTGGATGTTATCTTTTCCCTGCAAACTTGCCGGATAAGATTGAACGATTATCGCTTCTGTTGATTGGAGAATTAACACCTCTGCCTGTACTTTTTCGAATTGCTCGGGAGTTTCGTTATCAGAACTTTTACAACTATACAAAAGAAGGATAATTGAAAAAAACTGGATGATTACTTTGCTTTCTTTCTTTATAAAACGCTTCATCGGTTCATTAATTTTGAGATGCTGGATGCCAAAATTAGAAGACCTTACTCCTTATTTAAAAGCAAAAAAGACTGAAATGATGAAATTGGAAACTAAAATGCGGAAAGAGAATAGTAAGTTATTTTGCCTGGGTGTATTTGGAAATATTTGTTCAGGATACTTACCAAAAAATCACAAAAAAATATCTTCTGATTTATTTTCAAAATGAGAGTAAAAGAATTCGCATTAAATACATTAAAAACACTTTTGCAATAAAGTGAAACACCTGGACAACATAGTATGCCTTCCTCGTACTAACCATTATTAGTACGAAATGATAGCTGCTTGGAAGAGATGGGCTTATTTAAAACTCAATACTGATTAAATCATTTAGCCTAAAAACCCAAGGCGCATACTCGGGCTTTTCCATTTTCAAAAAGTGGAACCCATTAAAAAAAAGCTAGAAACCCTTCTTTCCGAAAATAGATTGGAAGATTAAACAGAACAGGCAAAAAGAAAAATCGAAAATTGATCATTAAACTTGTCTTTGACTCGATGGCTTTTGACTAGTACCTTTAAATACAGATCACACAAGAACTAACACGTAAACTATTTATCATGAATAAACTTATTCTCGCTATCACTTTGCTGGTTTTAGCACTGTCAACTAAGGCTCAGGATACAACAGCTAAAAAAAGACCCTTAAGCGCATCACTTAAAGCAGGCAACTGGGTATTCATTTCAGGTCAGGTAGGAATCAATCCGAAGACCACTCAACTTGTTACAACATCTTTTGAGGCAGAGCTGCGACAGGTAATGGAAAATCTAAAAACGCAATTAGCCAGTCATCAATTAAACTTTGACGATTTAGTTAGTACAGTTATTTATTTAACAGACATGAATAAATATGATTTGGTAAACAAAATCTATGGCGAATATTTCAATCAAAAGTTTCCCACTCGCACCTGTGTGGCGGTTAAAGAACTTCCCGTCAAGGCATCCGTTGAAATATCCGGTATCGCTATTGCTCCGTAGATAGCCAATGTATAACATTCATCATCAAATCTCCTCGTTGAAATAGAAATGACTCAACGAGAAAAAATCTTAACCCTGTTGGAAGTGATATCAAATAGGTTTTTATGAATGTTACACAGATCACCACCCTCCATTAAATAGACATTCGCTTTTTGATTGCTTATAACAGGTAATACATAATCGCTATAGCAAATCAGGGTGTGCGTTGTATATTTTTCAAGGATTGCCACGACCGCAAACCCTAAGAGAACGCTCACTGCTATATTTGTCTATTGGCACTTGCTAACAATCCATTTCTCACTAATTAATTGACTTAGTAAAATCAGACTTTCTCTTAACTCTGCCTGTTTTTGGATTCCATGTGGATACAAAGCATTTTCGCCGAGCACTTAGTTCACGTGCTATTCTATTTACGGTAATTTGCAGAAAGATAACCTGCTCATCGCCCTTGTCAAATTTACACTTCCGAAGATTGAATTGTAATCCAAAACTCTTTTCTATAAAACTCCTTTTACGTTTTAAAGTTAACTGTTGATTTGTGTGAAAAAAGGAGTTCAGTTCTTACAAATAGTTAAATACAAAAGCGTTAGGTCAATTTTCGTGAGTAGTGGTAAAGTTGAAGGACTACTCCACGAAACACTCATGGAACTATATCGGGAAAGTGCAGTAAATACAGGTAATGCCAGAAAGCAAAAAACCTGCAAATCGTTGATTTTGCAGGTTTTACTATTCTTAGTTAATCGTACTTAACTTATAAAAGCGGAGAGAGAGGGATTCGAACCCCCGGACCT
>CAZPPM010000003.1:0-55083 GCA_964588445.1 uncultured Citrobacter sp. | reverse complement strand
CAGAAGATGCTATTAAAGCGGCCATCAATGATTATCGTCAAAAGAATGGCTTAGAGCTGTTGAAGTTTGAAGAGAGTGTTATTCACTAAGACAGTGAAATTGTAAGGTAAAAACGGTGTTGTAGCATACATTGATTTTACTGATAATTTATAATTTATAAAGATGAGTGTAGCGTTAGATAATGCCATATATGTAAGCGATAAGGCAAAAGTGAAAGTAGCCCAACTACTGGCAGATGCCGGGGTGGCGGACGATCCTTCTTATTTTTTACGGGTGAGTGTTGTAGGGGGTGGTTGCTCGGGATTGAGTTACAAATTGGATTTTGATAATGAGCCAAAACCAATGGACCAGGCATTTGAAGATAATGGCGTAAAAGTGGTAACCGATCTAAAAAGCTTTTTGTATCTCGTCAATACCACACTCGATTTTTCTGATGGGCTAAATGGTAAAGGATTTTACTTTAGTAACCCTAATGCCAGCCGCACTTGTGGCTGTGGTGAAAGTTTTGCAGTATAGCAGGTGATTATTTAAATAGTTAAAGGCTGTCTTAAAACAAGACAGCCTTTTTTAATACTACACTTTCTTCATGGCTATGTTTACTACTATATAACTTCCTTTTGTTTGTTACTTGGTTTTGTGGGTGGCGTTGGTGGCGGCGGCGGAGGGGTAGGTGCTTCACCATATTTTTCTTCAAACTTTTTCTTCTGGTCTGCTTTGTTTAGATCGTATTTCTCAACTGCCTTATTTTTTAAGGTAACAATAGCTATATGGCCTTGCTGCCAGGCTAATCGCTTTACATTTTTATTGCGCTCATAGAAAGCTTTTGTTTCCTCCTCATCATCGTCTGCGACAATCGTGGGCGGGTTAAACTTTATTACCTCAATTTTTGGTGGAGGTGGTGGCGGAGGAGGTGGTGGTGCGCTTTCACTTTTTTGCGCCTGCACAGCACCGAGTAGCAGCAACAAAGCTGCTGAAGAAATCATCTTTTTCATATCAGTTATTTTTAAGAGAGATGCTGATAGAAAAAGATTCCATACTTGGTTGGGTAATATTTTACAATAAGGATTTGTTTTATCGCCTAAGCGAAGGCGCTTAGGTTAGCGTGGAAATCCAATGTTGATAGTAGCCTGTCGCATTACACACTGTTTCTTATCATAAAGTCTGTTACACCTTGAAGCATAAGTTTAACTTGTTGAATATTGTATTCTGAATATTTTCCATGAGCAGCCTTATTTCTTAGGTCAAGCCACGCAGTAATGCTCTTTTGGTCAAGTTTATTATATATTCTGTGTCCAGCTAGGTTTGAATTTAATAAGTCTGCTTTTTTGAGTAATGTTTTTCCATCCTTAATTTCAGAAATGGCAATTCCATTCTTTTCACAAAGCTGTTTTAGGTGTTCTTCTAAAACACTACCAATCATTACAGCAGCAGGGTGCTCATATTTTTCAAATAATAAATGTTCAGCCATTTCCAAAAAGTCAGAAAATATTTCTGCAGAAATCAACCCTTTTATTGTATATATCCATCCATTTTCTATTTCCACTTTAATAGAAGTCAATATTCCTTTACCTGCGTTTACGTCGTTTGGCTTTTTATCAACAACAGACTCTTTGAACCGAGTATAATAAGGATGTTTATCGCCGTAAGTAGAAAAAATAAAAGACAAAGAAGATGTTTCGAATTCTTTGAATGACTCATTTGAAACCCAATAATAAGTGAAAAAAGAATCTCCGGTCTTGTATTCTGTCGCCAAAGATTTATTAGCTAAATCAATTAAATGTTCAACTCGTTTCAGAAGAATATTGTTGTATTTCAAGACTATGTCATTTAATGTTTCCGTCAACTAATAAATATACGAAAGTTTTTACCCCTCCAAAAAGTCTAACAGCGTACTTAGCTATCCTAAGTGCCCTTGCTTAGGTTAAGGAACTGGACAACTTTGTTAATGATAAAACTCTGAATAATGGAAATTTATGCCCCGCTATCGTCTAAGTTTCCTTTATTTTGCACCATCTATTTTATGTGGTCTATTTGTAAAAAAGAACTCCGTCAATATTTTAGCAGCCTAACTGGCTATATAGCCATAGTAGTGTTTCTACTGGTCAACGGATTGCTATTATTCGTTTTCCCAGATAATATATTAGAGTTTGGCTATGCTACGCTGGATCGTTTCTTTGAGTTAGCCCCTTGGATCCTGCTATTATTGATACCGGCCATTACGATGCGCAGCTTTTCCGAAGAGTTTAAAACCGGCACTTTTGAACTATTACAAACCCGCCCGTTGAGTAGCTGGCAGATTACACTGGGCAAGTATTGGGGAAGCTTTATTGTTGTTGTGATTGCGCTGCTGCCTACCATCGTATATTATTTTTCTATTCAGGCACTTTCTTCGCAAGGAGGTATTGATACCGGCGCTACTATTGGCGCCTATATAGGATTGTTTTTTCTTGCCGGTGTATTTACGGCTATTGGTATTTGCGTAAGCAGTTTTACCAGTAATGCGGTAGTGGCTTTTATCATAAGTGTTATAGGCTGTGCATTATTGTATTATGGGTTCAATGCCATCAGTAAAATGCCGGGGCTGGCTGGAGGTATAGATTATTATATTGAAATGATCGGCATCGATTTTCATTATAGAAGTATTAGCCGCGGCCTGCTGGATACAAGGGATATTGTTTATTTCCTTACCGTTACGGGCCTGTTTTTAATTATCACTAATAGAAATCTTTCAAGACGATAATATGGGAAATCTGTGGAAGAAAATAATGGGTTCAAAGCTTTGGTGGGTATGGCTCCTGCTGGCACTGGCCGTTATTAATTATCTCGCATCAGATTTTCATGCGCGGCTCGATTTTACCAAAGAGAAAAGGTACACACTGAGTAAAGCAACCAAAGACCTGCTGGCATCATTGGATGAAAATGTAGAGATAGATGTTTTTTTAAAGGGAGAATTTCCGGCAGGGTTTCGACGTTTGGCGAATAGCACGGAAGATTTCTTACAATTGTTAAAGGATCAAAACAGTTCAAAAGTTCAGTTTCGCTTTGTGTCACCTACAGATCAGGTGCCGGGATCGGGTACTTTGTATGGAGATACATTAACGTCCATGGGAGCTGTTCCTATTAATTTGACAGTACAAAAAGAAGCCGGACAGAATAGTAATATTATATTTCCTATAGCCTTAATGAAGTATAAGGGAAAGGAGAGGCTTGTAAACTTATATCCCGGGGCAAGCGGTCAGATTTCGCAGATTGAGATTAATAGTGCGGAAGCATTGATGGAATACCAGTTTGCTCACTCCCTTGATAAACTGCTACACCAGAAAAAGCCAGGTGTTGCTTATAGTATAGGAAATGGAGAGCCTACAGATCATAGAACATATGATCTGCGGCAAACAATAGAAGAAGAATATCAGTTCGCAACGATTGATTTAAATAGAGAAGGCGAAATTCCTTTAGATGTGAATCTCTTATTGATCGTGAAGCCTCAGATTAGTTATAGCGAATACGAGAAGTTAAAAATTGATCAGTTTGTAATGAGGGGCGGTAAGTTGCTTTGCTTTATTGATAATCTTTATTCGGAACAAGACAGCTTGGCGTTTAAGCCAGAAACAATCGCATTTGATCGAAATTTAAACTTGACAGATCTCTTTTTTCGTTACGGGCTTAGAATCAATACGGATTTAGTTATGGATCTGCAATGTGATAGAATACCTTTTGTAGTAGGTGGTACACGGGAAAACCCACAGTATGAATTTTTAGGATGGAATTATTATCCTTTGTTTACTCCGGCTTCTCAAATTGTAGGAAATAAATTGGGCTATGTTGCGGGTCGTTTTGTCAACTCTATTGATACAATAAAAGTAGAAGGAGTTCGTAAAATTCCCCTTTTGATTTCTTCCAATAATTCACGTGTTATCAGCACTCCTGCACGCATTAGCCTCAATGAAAATAAAAATGTGCCTCAGGATGAGAAATTTAACAAGCAGGCTATTCCGGTTGCTATGCTGTTGGAAGGAAGTTTTCCCTCTGTATATCGTAACAGAATATCTCGTTCTCTGTCAGATAGTCTTGCCGCAACAGGTAATCCATTTCGCAGTCAGTCTGTTGATAACCAGCTAATCGTTGTTGCCGATGGCGACATTGTTCTTAATGAGTTTTTACCGCCTGTGGCAGCTGGGCAGGCACCGATGCCATTGCCAATGGGATGGAATAGGTATACGTATGGCGAGTACGAAAAGCAATCGCCATACGGAAAAATGTTTGTACCGGTTTCTAACCGTGAATTCTTTTTGAGTTGTGTAGAGTATCTGGTAAACGATCCTGCTATCGGTCAAACCCGCAATAAAGAAATTGTACTTCGCCTGTTAAATAGCA
The DNA here is from genome assembly GCA_964588445.1 of uncultured Citrobacter sp. Taxonomy (GTDB): domain Bacteria; phylum Bacteroidota; class Bacteroidia; order Chitinophagales; family Chitinophagaceae; genus CAZPPM01. The sequence continues at coordinate 50,709 of CAZPPM010000003.1, read as the reverse complement.
GCCGGGTAAATGAAAGCAAGACCACCTGGCAGTTTATAAATGTGGCCCTACCTGTTCTACTCATTATCATAGCAGGAGCCATCTACCAGGCCATCAGAAGAAGGAAGTACAGTTCCTAAAAATTAGCTTTGTGGTTGATTGCCGTTGATAGCAGGGACTCTGCTATCTTTGCTGTTTAATTATACCCCTTCATGACACCGGAGCAGATTACTTACCTCGTATTTGGCATTGTTCTCGTATTGGCTTTAGTTTTCGATCTTGGCTTACTGAGTAAAAAGAACCAAAAAGTCACTATCAAACAGGCTTTGTATCAAACTTTTTTCTGGGTAAGTCTGGCACTGGCTTTTTTTGTTTTTATGTGGATTGAAGATGGCCAAAAACCTGCGCTGGAATACCTGAGTGCTTACCTGATGGAGTGGAGCCTGAGTATTGATAATATCTTTGTCTTCATTCTTATCTTTTCGGCTTTTGGCGTAAAAGAAAGCCATTACGGCAGAGTATTGCTGATAGGTATCTTAATGGCGATTGTTTTCCGTATTATATTTATTACTGTAGGGGTAGCACTGGTGGAGCGGTTTCATTTTATACTTTATGTCTTTGGTGTTTTTCTGGTATATACCGGTTACAAAATGTTTATAGCAAAAGAAGAAGAGGAGTTTGACCCTAAGGATAGTAAGGTATATAAGTTTTTGAAAAAAATTCTTCCGTTGGTGCCTCATGATGGGAATGGTAAATTCTCTGTGATGGAAAATGGCAAGAAGCATTATACAACCTTGTTTGTTGTAGTGATTATGCTGGCCGTTATTGATTTGGTTTTTGCATTAGACTCTATACCTGCGGTAATGGGAATTGTAGATACAAAAACACCGGGATATGAAGCTACGGCTCGCTTGGTGATTTACACTTCCAATATTTTTGCTGTACTGGGTCTTCGTTCGCTTTTCTTTTTATTGCGCGGAGCGGTGAGTAAATTTGATTATCTGCCACAGGGCATCGCTATTGTGTTAGTATTTATTGGTATAAAAATGCTTACAGAGCACTGGGTGAATCAAGTGATTGATAAAACAACACAGGTATTTATTTCCTTGGGGGTTATTATGGTTTGTATAGCCGGTTCTGTTTTTTATTCCATCTTTATAAAGAAAAAAGGATTGCCGCAAGATGTGGAAGATGACAGTATAGGGTAATGGCATATAATGAAGTACACAGCAAAAGATATAGGTAATATTATTAAATCTTCGACGCCGGGAGATGAGCGCAGTATTATGCATCTTTTATTGGATAGCCGTAAAGTTCATACGCCTGCGGTTGCTGTTTTTTTTGCCATAAAAGGAGCAAGAAGAGACGGCCATTTATTCATTGCTGAATTGTATAAAAAGCAGGTAAGGTGTTTTGTGATAAGCGAGGTCATTGAAGAAACATTATATCCGGAAGCTATTTTTCTCCAAGTAAAAGATACGCTGGTCGCCTTACAGCAATTAGCAGCTCACCATCGGCAACAATTTTCACTACCTGTTATCGGTATTACCGGAAGTAATGGAAAGACGATTGTAAAAGAATGGTTATGGCAGTTATTGCACAATCAGTTTAACATTGTTCGCAGCCCTGCCAGTTACAATTCACAGATAGGCGTACCGCTTAGTGTGTGGCAAATAGCCCCACAGCACGATCTGGCGATAATAGAAGCTGGCATTTCTCAACGGGGAGAAATGGAAAAGCTGGAAAAGATTATACAACCTTCTATTGGTGTGCTTACGAACATAGGTGAATCGCATAGTGAAGGATTTAGTAGCAAAGACCAAAAGCTACAGGAGAAGTTGTTGCTTTTTCAAAACTGTTCCTTAATAATCGGTAGAGAGCAAGACTTTTTTCCGTTGCAGGAACACGGTATTCTGTTGAGCAAGCAGGCCACAATACTTACCTGGGGGTATGCAAGTACTAATATTCTTTGCCTACAGAAAATCACTCGGCAGGATAATCATACCGGTATAACGTATCGTTTTTCTGAAGAAGAAAATGAAATCCGTATTCCTTTTACGGACGATGCTTCTATCGAGAATGTAATGACGGCATGTTTGCTTTGCCATTATTTGGCAAAAGACAAAAAGGAGTGGCAGGCAAAATTAGCGACGCTGGCGCCTGTATCCATGCGCATGGAAGTGAAGAAAGGGGTCAATCAATGTGTGCTGATTAATGACAGCTATAGTGCGGATATTACTTCGCTGGATATGGCATTGGCTTTTCTGGATAATCAGCCGACGCATTTACGCAAAACAGCTATTCTCTCCGACTTTTTGCAAACAGGAGAGGCAGACGCCACCTTATACAAAACAATACTTGATAAGCTAAGTAATAAACAATTTACACGACTAATAGGTATTGGAAAACATATTACTGCGGCGTTGCAAGCAAGTAGTGTTACGAAGCAAACAAATGTACCGGCAATAGAACTCTATGCCAGTACAGATGATTTTATACAGCAGTTTCTTTCTTCTCGTTTCAAGGAAGAAGTGATATTGATCAAAGGCGCTCGCTCTTTCGAATTTGAGCGTATTGTACAATTACTGGAATTGAAGTTGCACCAAACGATTCTTGAAATCAACTTGAACACGATTGTTAATAATGTAAAAGCTTATCAGCAGCAATTACGTTCGTCTACAAAAGTAATGGCGATGGTAAAGGCTTTTGCTTATGGCAGCGGGGGAGCGGAAGTAGCGAATGTATTACAGTATCATAAAGTAGACTATCTCGCAGTGGCCTATGCTGATGAAGGAGTGGAATTAAGAAAAGCCGGTATTGATTTGCCTATTATGGTAATGAATGTGGAAGAAACAGCTTTTGAGTCTATTATTAATTACAACCTGGAACCGGATATTTATTCCTTTTCCTTACTACGAAGTTTTGAAAATTTTCTAATCAAAAATGGCTTATCCGCATATCCGGCTCATATAGAAATTGAAACAGGAATGAACCGATTGGGGTTTGCGCCAGAAGAAGTAGAAGCGCTGGCAATGCATTTGGCAGCATCTTCCTGGTTGCAGATAAAATCTGTTTTTTCTCACCTGGCTAGTAGTGATGATGCCAGCCAGGATGCGTTTACACTCACGCAGTTATCGCTTTACAAGCAAGCGGCACAAATTTTAAAAATAGCATTACCCTATTCGTTTATTCAGCATATTGCCAATTCAGCGGCTATTTTTCGTTTACCGGAACTGCACCTGGATATGGTACGGTTGGGCATAGGCATGTACGGGGTAGATAGCGGTCACACTCATCAACACTTATTGCAACCGGCGGCTACATTAAAATCCACCATTGCGCAATTGAAGCAGGTAAAAGCCGGTGAATCCGTGAGCTATGGACGCAGAGGTGTTGTTGCCCGCGATTCGTTGATAGCAACCGTACGTATAGGTTATGCTGATGGCTTTTCCCGAAGAATGGGCCATGGCACGGCGTATATGCTGGTAAAAGGACAAAAAGCGGCTGTAGTGGGTACGGTGTGTATGGACATGACGATGATTGATGTCACGGATATCAATGATGTAAAAGAAAATGATGAGGTAATTATTTTTGGTAAAGAGCTTCCGGTGCAGCAACTGGCTACCTGGAGCGGCACTATTCCCTACGAGATAATGACGGGTATATCTCAGCGGGTAAAGCGGGTTTATTTTGAAGAATAACTACCTGCTTTAACCTTCACGTTTAGTTAGGAAACTCCCATTATACTCCAAATGCTTTCTCCTTATATTTGCTTTTCATTAAAAAGTCAACGTTGAAACTTAGAAATACAGTTCTCCTTATTACACTTATTATACTGGCCGATCAGGTTTTGAAGATTTGGATCAAAACAAGTTATCCCTTTGGTCATATGACAAATGTATTAGGGTTGCCTTGGTTTGAATTGTATTTTATAGAAAATAAGGGCATGGCCTGGGGCTTAGAGTTTGGCGGTTCCTGGGGCAAAACAGTATTAACGCTATTTCGCTTGGTGGCGGTAATTTTTGGGACATGGTATTTAGGACGCATTGTAAAGCAGGAGTACACTAAAGGGTTTATTATTTGCGCTGCCTTGATCTATGCAGGGGCATTAGGCAATTTGATTGATAGTATGTTTTATGGATTAATGTTTGGCGAGACTACTTATCAAACAGTTGCTGAGGTATTTCCTGCAGGTGGCGGGTATGCCGGTTTTTTACACGGGCATGTAGTGGACATGCTTCACTTTCCGCTTATCCGTTCTACCTGGCCTTCCTGGATGCCCGTTGTAGGCGGTGAAAACTTTGAGTTTTTTAGCCCCATCTTTAATATTGCTGATGCTTCTATTTCTGCAGGCGTGTTAACACTCCTGGTGTTCCAAAGAAAATTTTTAAAGAAGAAAGACGACAAGAGCAAGTCACAAACGATAGAAACCAACTCGGAGGTTTCAGATAAAGCGCAAGTACTATAAGCTGCTACAAAATAGAAAAGCCTCCAAATAGAGGCTTTTGTTTATGAAAAATGAATGCTAGAGAAAACTTATTCGTAGTTGCTAAACCAGTCAACTTCGTTTGTTTCTACCTCCGTTGCTTTAGGTTTAAAAATTTTCAGCGGTTGCTCCATCTTCTTCCCGGCATAGGGATTCACCATTGCAAAAACATTCTTCTTGCTGCTTTTTTTAGGTTGATTGATAGAAAGTGTTTTTAGATAAGGCTCCAGTTTTGCATTTACTTCATCGGTAGAAGGAATAGCTTTTAACGGATATGCAGAAAAGTAAGGAGCCGAAGTCGAAGGACTTTTCATAGTTGGATTGTTGATTTTGCAAGGTCAAGGTAATAGCCGTTTTTTTATTTTGCAAGTTTTAAAGAGCATAAAAAAAGAAGCCGTGAAAGACTTCTTTTTTTACTACGTAAAATTTCGATTGTTTATTTTTTCAGTTTGCCTACCATATTGGCGGGCACTACCCATTCGTCAAATTCCTTAGGTGTTACATAACCCAGTTTTACTGCCATCTCCTTTAATGTAGTTCCTTCTTTATGTGCTTTTTGTGCTATCTCTGCTGCTTTGTAATAACCGATTTTTGTATTTAGAGAAGTAACCAGCATCAGCGAGTTGTCGAGGTGTTTCTTAATGTTGGCTTCTATCGGTGCCAGTCCTACAGCACATTTGTCATTAAAGCTTACGCAACCGTCGCCTATCAATCTGGCACTATGCAGGAAATTATAAATCATCATGGGCTTAAATACATTCAGTTCAAAATGGCCCGTAGCGCCACCAATATTTATCGCCACGTCATTGCCCAATACCTGTGCGGCAATCATCGTTAAAGCTTCACATTGTGTAGGGTTTACTTTTCCCGGCATAATAGAAGAGCCTGGTTCATTGTCGGGGATAAAGATTTCACCGATGCCACTCCTGGGGCCTGAAGAAAGCATACGAATATCATTAGCGATTTTCATCAGGCTTACCGCTACTGTTTTCAAGGCGCCGTGTGCTTCTACAACAGCATCGTGTGCGGCCAGTGCTTCAAATTTATTTTCAGCAGTTACAAAAGGAAGCTTAGTAAGGCGGGCGATATGTTTGGCTACATTCACATCATAGTTGGCTGGTGTATTAATGCCCGTGCCTACTGCCGTGCCACCCAGAGCGAGTTCACTCAGGTGTTTTAACGTATTTTGAATGGCTTTTAATCCATGATCTAATTGTGATACATATCCACTAAACTCCTGGCCCACGGTAAGTGGTGTAGCATCCATAAAATGGGTACGACCAATTTTTACCACCTTCATGTATTGCTTGCTTTTTTTAGCCAGCGTATCTCTCAGTTTTTTAATACCAGGAATAGTTACTTCTATGATGATCTTGTAGGCAGCAATATGCATAGCCGTAGGGAAGGTATCGTTGGATGATTGCGATTTGTTTACATCATCATTAGGATGTAAAAATTTATCTTTATCGGTAAGCTTACCTCCCTTTAATACATGCCCGCGATAAGCCACTACTTCATTTACATTCATATTGCTTTGCGTACCACTGCCTGTTTGCCATACCACCAAAGGGAAATAAGCGTCTAGCTTACCTTCCAATATCTCGTCACAAACTTTACCAATAAGTATAGATTTGTTTTTAGGCAAAACGCCTGCTTCCTGGTTGGTAATAGCTGCCGCTTTTTTTAGGTAAGCAAAGGCATGTATAATTTCCTTAGGCATTTTATTAATGTCTTGCGCAATGCGGAAATTGTCAATGCTGCGTTGTGTCTGAGCACCATAATAAGCATCAATAGGTACTTGTACTTCCCCCATGGTGTCTTTCTCTATGCGGAATTTCATAATAAATATTTTTATGTGCCGCAAATGTAGGTAATAATGCCCATCAATGATAGCTAAAGCAGCCTCTCACACTATAAGAAATCAATAGCGATGAATGCTGCATACGATAGCATTTGGCAATGATAGCAAACTTTTAAAATACTGTGGTGAAAGGCTTTTAGCTTTACTATAATCACTAATTTTCCATTACCTAAATGATTGCACTATGAAATGGTTTATTTCTTGCCTTATAGCACTTGTATTTCATGTATCACTTGTTGCACAAAGCTATACGCCGTCACCAGAAAATTTAAAAGCCCGTCATCAGTTTCAGGACGATAAATACGGACTATTTATTCATTGGGGAATTTATAGTATGCTGGGGGATGGAGAGTGGGTGATGAATAATCGCAAAATAAAAAGAGAAGACTACCAGCGCTTGTTACCGGCTTTTTATCCTAACGATTTTGATGCAGCAAAATGGGTAGCGACTGCTAAAGCCGCCGGTATGAAATACATTATATTTACGAGTAGGCATCATGATGGTTTTAGTAATTGGGACACTAAATATTCCGACTGGAAAATAACTAATACGCCTTATGGTAAGGATGTGATTCGTCAGTTAGCAGATGAATGTAAGAAGCAGGGAATGAAGTTGGGGCTTTATTATTCTACATTGGATTGGGCGAGGGATGATTATCCGCATGAAACAGGAAGAACAGGACAGCATAGCGGTAGAACAGGAAAGGGGGATTATGCTTCTTACCTGCAGTTTATGAAAAATCAGCTCACAGAATTGCTGACAAACTATGGCGATATACAATGCATTTGGCTCGACGGACATTGGGATCAAACCAATCCTGAAGGCCATGCGGACAGAAGCTCCCGCATTGATTGGAAATATGAAGAACTATATGGGTTGATACATCAGTTGCAACCCCAATGCATGATTGGTAATAATCATCACCTGTCGCCTATAGAGGGAGAAGATTTTCAGATGTTTGAAAGAGACTTGCCCGGAGAAAACAAGTCTGGATTGAGTTGTCAGGAGGCTTCTGCAGAAGTACCTCTTGAAACCTGTGAAACCATTAACGGTTCTTGGGGGTATAATATTATTGACAGAAAATATAAAACGGTAAAAGAGGTAATACAACTGCTCGCTGGTGCAGCAGGCCGTAATGCAAATTTGTTATTGAATGTAGGCCCTATGCCTAATGGCGAAATACAAAAAGAATTTATTGATACATTAACCGTAGCGGGTGAGTGGATAAAACAGATAGGCGAAAGTATATATGGTACAAGAGGAGGGCCGTTAAGCCCACAGGAGTGGGGCGTGACTACACAAAAAGAAAAAAAGATTTATATTCATTTCTTTAAAGAGCCCACTGAAAAAACGATTCAAATTCCGTTGACAGCAAAGCAAACGATAAAATCCGTTACGCATATGTCTTCCGGCGAAAAGGTGGCGTATAAAAAAGAAAACGCAATGGTGACGGTTACTCCCGGATCAGGTAACTTTAAGCATTTCGATAACGTAATCGTCATTGAACTAAAATAATAATTACAATAAAATAGAAAGTATGTCAGTATCTCGTCGTAAATTTTTACAGCAGGTGGGTGGTATAGCTGCCGGTGCAACTGTATTGCCTTTGTTAGGAAATGATTTGTTGGCCAGCGAATTCAAGAAACCCTTTTTTGAAATATCTCTGGCACAATGGTCGCTGCACAAAGAATTATTTGCCAAAAAAATAGATAACCTGGATTTTCCGGCGAGAGCCAAAAACGACTTTGGTATTAGTGTGGTAGAATACGTGAATCAGTTTTTTAAAGATAAGGCTCAAGATACTGCTTACCTTAATCAGTTACTGCAACGCTGCAAAGACAATGGTGTAAAAAATCATTTAATCATGTGTGATGGTGAAGGTAATCTGGGTGAGGCAGATCAAGCAAAAAGAATAAAGGCCGTAGAGAACCATTACAAATGGGTGGATGCTGCCAAGTATTTAGGCTGTAAAACAATTAGAGTAAATGCCGGCGGCGAAGGCACTCGGGAAGAGGTAGCGAAAAATGCAGCAGATGGATTAAGTCGCTTGGGCGACTATGGAAAAAAAGTAGGCATTAATGTGATAGTGGAAAATCATGGTAGTTATTCCTCCGATGGTAAATGGCTAAGTGGTGTAATGAAGCAAGTAAACATGAAAAATGTCGGTACGCTGCCCGACTTAGGTAATTTTTGTATAAAAAGAGGTAAAGATGGCTGTGTAGAAAGTTATGATCGCTATATAGGTACGGCAGAGTTAATGCCTTATGCCAAAGGTGTAAGCGCAAAGACATACGACTTTGATGAAAAAGGCAACTGTATAGAAACTGACTATGACAAAATGATGCAAATTATTAAGTCCGCAAAATTCAAAGGGTATATCGGTATTGAATACGAGGGTAGCAAATTGAGTGAGGAAGAAGGAATAAAGAAAACGAAAGCTTTGCTGGAAAGATTTTTGAAGAGTTGATGGAATGAAATGGAATTGAGTTTTTATTACTGTAAATAATGGTCATCTACAACGAGTCTCCTTTAAGAGGCTCGTTTTTAATTGCGGATATCATATATTTCCCTCGTAGCTGAGATCTATTTAGGTAGTGTAGTTCCTAAAATCAGTTTAGGTAGAGCTTGAGAAAGACTCTCAATGTATTAAGTTATGTGCCTTCTCAACTCTTGCAAGGTGAAAAATCATTTCCTGAATTTTCCGGCTTCATCCCCTACATTTTAAAAAAAGATTGGGTGGCCTGTTCACGCTTTGCCGGTTCGGTTGATATAAATAGATATAAAAGGATATTTATGGATACTATTCAACCAAAGCAAAGAAGTACACCAGTGCGGGTAGCATTTATCCCGCTCATTCTCATGTTGATGGCCTTATTGTTTGCCTTGTCCTGTAAAAAGGAGATTGGCAATGAGGACGATGGACTGCTTGAGCCAATTGGCAGCGGGTATGAATGGATAGATGCCAGCATTAAGCTTCCTTCCGGGTCAACTTATAAACTCGAAGGCCACGAATTAAATGCTGTTGGGGAAATAGTAAAAGTTAATAGCAATGGGGCTACCAAAGTACCGAAGATGACCAACTCAGTGGCTATTTACATAGTCACCAATGTCAATGAAGAGCCTGTTTTAATGGGCTTTTCTACTCCGCAAAAAACAGAAATTTCGCCTGAAGCTACGGCCAAAGTAACACTGTTTTACCTATACCGTATTGCCTCGCTGCCAACAGAGGCTCAGGTAAGTTTTTTGGAGGGGTTTGATGTGGATAAGGCAGCCAATTCGTATATCGAAAACTTTGTAGCACATTGGGCAACCAATCCAAAGACATTAATCAACAAGGGCTACCTGAACCTGTTGAAGACCTATCACGCCAGGTATGGCAAAACAGATAATGAAGTGCCGACTGCGATGAGAAATCAGCAAATGGGCAGAGGGGGTAGGTATTATTATGCTGATGCAGATACGGGAAAGTTGGAAAATGGGTATTCGCTCCGATTGGAAAAGCCGAATAAGTTCTACCTTCTGAATAAGGGACCGGCAACAGCTACTGCCTTTATCTACAAAACCACGATAAAGAAAAATAACAGCCTTAATCATCAGACATTGATCAGCACTTTTGAAAGTGGTACTAAATCTGATAAGAATTGGTTTATTGCTAATGGTACCTACCGGCCTACACCAGGTCTTATTTTTGGCGAAGTGGATTATCGGATGTACTCGTTTGGAGCGATGAGGTTTAACGAGGTGTCGAGCGGGCCGCATGAATTACCTCTTGCCGAGGATGAAGAAGAAGCACAATATATTATCCGTATTATAAATGCAGGGATAAATGCTTCTTCGAATAAATTGACATCGGCTGAGTATAGTGCCTATGTAAAACATATGTGTGCAGCATTGGTCATTGATTATTACTTACCTTTTTTGGGAACGTATATGGGCTTAACAATCCAGGATTTTTATGCATTGGATCCGGAAGTGAGGGTCAACAAAATGGATGCAGCTATGAGAGAGGCAGGTTTGCACAGCATCATTGACGAGAACTTGGCAGGAGGACGTATGCCAGTATTGCTTGAGTTCCTGGAAAACTATTTCCAATCTGCCAATACAGAATATGGATTGAAGTTACACCAGGCGATATTCAAAGCCGTTGGCAAAAGCGGTTCTGCTAAAATGGTGTCTGCTGCAAAACGTGGCGGCTACCTCAGCTATTATTTTGATGGAGGAGCTTTTTGGGATGCAGAGCGAGAGAAAAGCCTCTTTAAGGATTTCTATTGGGAAAAGAATGGACTAATTACTTTAAATGCAATGGCCAAAGCCGGTGTGGTGCGGGTGTCGCCAAGAAAAGCGACGGTAACCGCTCTTGCGCCTGGTAATAGTGTAGTGCTGAATGTTGAAATTGAATCGGAAGAATTCAAAGGGCTTGATGTTACATACCGGTGGAGAACCATTGGCGCTTATGGTGTATTGAACAATCAGAATGGTAATAAAATAACCTATTTGGCCAACAAGCTCAACGCGAACCACGAGGATTCTTATGAAATTATTTATGCAGATGTTTTAAAAGACAACCAGCTAATTGGTACCGACTCTGCAACAGTGTATGTTTCTCAATCAAGGTACCAAATGGTACCCAGGGGAGTGGTTTTAACCGGAAACACAGACAATGGAGCCAATATAGCTACGATGAGAATAATACCTTTAAATGCCAATGGATTGGATATTAACAATGATGCCGCTTACGATTTTCGTGTAGACTGGTCTACAGAGGGAAAATTTGGTGGCCTGAGATGGCAGGGTCAATATGCTACTTACTGGACAAAAGAGGCAGAAAGCTATAATAGTGGCAATATACAATATCGCTGTGAAGATGATAAAACCCCAAGCGGAACAGAAACTATAAAGGCTTCTATTTATATAAAACCTAAGGGGAGTGCAGATATGTACTATCAGTTCTACGATTATGTAATAGGTACTATTGATATCATAAATGATAAACGGAAAAAGGTTTTTAATGTACCTATTTCAGTTATCAATTGGGGACCAACAGATGATGGCCTTTATACCCATTGCGGTGCCGGTACTATTTTCTATATCAATCCGGTTGAAAATGCAGAAAGTTATAATGCAAGGGTTATTGAGTTTAGTCCCGAAGTAATACCCAGGGTAACAGGCACCACCCGATCGTGGACTGCAGCCAGTGGTACACTTAATGCACAAGGAAAATATGAATTTGGTTATGTATTAGCCATATCGGGTAGCAGCCCCACTTGGATGGGGCCGCCTGATTGCGCTGGTTTTATTAGCAATGCTGCGGCAAGGAAAGGAATGGCACAGGTTATCGTGACATTAAAACCATAAATAAGGGATAAAATGAATGATGACAAATTGTTTCATTTGTATAAAAACTGGTTATCTTTCTGGGAAATCATAACTCACTTGACTTCTGGAAACCCCAAAAGATATACTTGCAAATAACCCGGAATATCTGCTCAGGAAAGTATACACGGATAATTTTCCTTGGTTGGAAAATTATATCAGAAAAAATGCCGGAAACAAGGAAGATGCAGAAGACATTTTTCAGGAAAGCATAAGTGCAGCTTGGCTCAATTTAAAACAAGGAAAATTTGAAGGAGATGCAACACGATTCAATGCATACCTGCGGCAGATATGCAAATTCAAATGGATAAATCGGCTGAGATCGGCAGTTGGAAAAAGAATTTCTTTTAAGGAAGATATGGCTCTCTACGAGGATGATGGAAGCATTACAGAAGAGATGGGAGAGCAAATAGAGCAGAGCAGGATACTGGATAAATCATTTGCTGATATAGGCGAAAAGTGTAAAGAGCTGCTAATCCTTTTTTATTTTAAAAAACAATCACTAAATAAGATTGCTTCCCTGATGAATAACACCGAAGAAAGTATTAAGACAATTAAATACCGTTGTATGATGAGGCTTCGTAAAATATACCTGGAAAAATCTAAAGACGATGAGTAAGTACAGGAAAGAAATCAGCCAGCAGGAGTTTGAAGAGATCGAAAAATACCTGACTGGCCAAATAGATGTTGCCGAGCAGGCGGCATTTGAGCGCAGAATGGCAGAAGACAATGTATTACGGGATGAAGTTACACTGCAAAGGCAGCTGATCGGCACTGTGGAAACGGCTGCGTTCAAAGCCACAAATGAAATATCCGAAGGCTATACGATACCTGCCGCAAAAAAAATAATGCGATACTGGCGTTATGCCGCTGCCGCAGTATTGCTACTTGGGGTGGGAATAACCGGGTGGTGGTTATATAGTTCGAAAATTATTTCTCCAAAGGATTTGTACACGGCTTACTTCCGTCCGGATCCCGGATTGCCAACAGTGATGAGTAGCGATACAGTTTTGTACAATTTCAACAAAGGCATGATCTTATACAAAGAAGAGAATTATGGTGCCGCTATCGGGGTGTGGGAAAAATTAATAGCGCAAAAAGGAGTAACAGATACATTAGCGTACTATATAGGTGTCTCCTCAATAAGCACAGATAGTTTAGTAAAAGCTCAAACTTATTTAGCACCCATTACCTCAAACACAAATTCGGTATTTCAGCAAAAAGCTATCTGGTATCTGGCCCTGCTAAAACTGAAGGTAAGTGATTATACCGGCGTACGGAATTTACTCATACAATTACCGGATAAAGAAAGTGCCATTGAATTACTTAAAAAAATTCCTGAATAATAGCTGCCGGGAATCCTAAATTTCTATAAATGAGAAATGGCAGATATAACAAAACAAACAAACTTGCATGGAAAGCGGTAGGCTTATTGATGCTCATGGCAAGCAGCATTAATGCTCAGGAATCTTATTTTGATATAGCTGTACGTAACTATCGGGAGAATAATCTTGATAGTGCGATACATCATATAGATAAAGCCATCAGCTTATACTCTAAACAAGCGAAAAATGATAGCCTTGTTTTTGCCTTTGTCCATAAAGCAATGGTGATAGCTAGTAAAGAGGGGTTGCAGCAAGGTCGTCAGCTTATGGAAGATAAAATGAGTTTGGTAGAGAGGCTGCCGAAAAAAAGCCTGGCTCGTGTAGCGGCTTATAATCGCATAGGCCAAATATGTGTGCAACAGTATCAGTTGAAGGATGCGCAATACTATTTTAAGAAAGCAGAACAAACAATAGACAAACGAAAACCAGTTAACAGACATTACGTTATACTGTATCATGCAATGGCGCAATTATACCTTACTAAGCAGGAATACCGCTTGGCGCATGAGTATGTTAGCAAAGCCTATGAGATGAATGTGGGAGTGGAAGGAAAAGACGGGACACTGATGGCCAATATCTGGCAAACCCGTTACTTTATTAGCTTTCATGATGGTGATTATACACAGGCCATGGTTGATGGGCTGGAATTTCAACGTGTCATGTCGCTGCATTACCACGCCAATCATCCTAATACAGGTATGATGCACAATAGCCTGTCCGATTTATACCATGTGTTGAACCTTTCTGAAAAGGCTCTTTATCATCAACATAAAGCCGTGGATATACATTATAGCAACTATAAAAAAACAGGCAACGGTTATACGTTGGCAGGAGCTTATAGTAATCTCGGCGGATTGTATTATGCCCTGCATGAGTATTACCTGGCGAATGAATACCTTACGAAGGCTAACTATTTGTTGGAAAATATCTTTGGAGAATTTGGGCCGGCAAGCATCGAGGCATTAGTTATGTTAGCAAGCACCAAGCAAAAATTGGGATTGATTGCAGAGGCTGAAAAACTATTCGCACATACATATCAGTTGCAGCAGGCCTATGCTTTTGAAGAAATTCCCAGGAAAGCCTATATAGAAAGTTCTTTTGGTGATTTTTATTTTGATCAACAAAGGTTCAGGGAAGCGATTGGTTATTATGAACGATCGATTAATCATTACCATCAAATAGGAGAAGAAAATTCATATTACAGTCTTTATACCAAGGTCTATCGGGGAGCCGCATTAGGATATTCGAGCGAGGGAGACAAGGCTATTCTCATACAACAGGAAGCATTGTCGAGTTTTCGTCGTTTTCTACCTCAACTGAAGAATAGCATCCTTTCAATCCTGGACGATATAAGTACAACCTATCGTATTATGGAGAGGTTAGACGAGTCAATGGCTTACTCCGATAGTGTATTTTTAAATATTCTTAAAGTTAAGCACCTTCCTGTAAGGGCTTCCGATTGGATTGCTCGCTTATCCTATAGCTTCAAGTCTTGTGAGTTTATCCGTAACAGAATTTTGATATTGGAGGCTCTCTATAAAGAACGTAACGAACATTGCTACTTAGAAGAAATAGTAGCAATTATTGATGCTTATGGAGACTTTTTTGCTGGTCACCTATACAGTTTTCGATCACAGGCTTCTATCATAGAGCAGGCTGACCTTAATAAAAAAATCTATGCTACAGGAATAGAATCCTGCTGGCGATTGTCAGGCAGTGGAAACAATATAGGGTATGCAGAAAAGGCGTTTGAATATGCAGAACGAAGTAAAGCCATGCTGCTGCGTCTTGCTTCCAATAATCTTTTGGTAGATGCTGCCAGTGGATTGAAAGGGGAGATTGGTGCCCGCGATCATGGTTTTCGTACAAGAATCAATAGCCTCAATGAGCAGTATCTTAACGCAACAAATAATAACGACTCGCTATTACGCTTGCTCACATTATTGATGGAAGATTATCGATTGTTTCAGGATAGCCTCAAAAAATCCGGTGAACAATCTTTTTCGCTAAAGTATAATTTAACGCCTTACGGGATTGCCGACATCCGAAGCAAACTTATTAGCAAGGGGCAAACGCTTATACAGTATGCTGTCACGGAAGAATCGGTTTTTGCATTTATGGTCACACAGGATCAATTTCGGGTACAGCGTGTAGACGTAAATGTATTGGAAAATGGTAAGCGTCTTGAAAACCTGCACACACTTTCTGAAAAGGAATTTAGCCAACCGGCCTATCAGTTATATCAGGAGCTTGTTGCTCCATTTGTTCCTTATTTTACTGATAATACATTATACATTATTCCGGATGCTGAATTATACTATCTCGGTTTTGAGTTTTTGATAACACAGGAGAAGGAACATTCCTTTGCCCGTATGCCCTACTTGATCAGACAATATGATATTTCGTACTTACTGTCGGCCTCCAGTGCCATACAATTCAAGGAAAGATATTTAAGAGGCAGTAAAAATAAAGCTTTGTTGTTTGCTCCGGTATTTACAGATGAGATGAAGGATAGTTTTCGAAAAGCATTACCTGAATACAAAGTGGAAGATGAGTTATACTATTTCTTAGACAGGCAACCGTTTTCTTTAAAGATGGCAAAAAACATAGGCCGGTTTATTGCCAATGATCTATTTGCAGAAGAGCAAGCACAGGAACAAGTTTTCAAGCAATGGGCGGGAGATTATCGCATCCTGCATTTTGCTACTCATGCCGAAGTAAATGATCATTCTCCTCTACAGTCTAGGCTATTTTTTGCAAAAGCTATGCCCGATGATACAATGAATACTGATGATGGGTACCTGCACGCTTATGAAATCTACGCCATGCAGCTACGTGCAGAATTAGCTGTGCTTACTGCTTGTGAAACAGGAGTGGGCGTCTGGCGAAATGGGGAAGGTGTGATGTCACTGGCGCATAGTTTCATGCATGCGGGATGCCCAAGTGTAGTGATGAGCCTATGGAAGATTGATGAGAAGACAAGTGCTAATATTGTCGCGAAATTTTATGAATATTTATCCAAGGGTTATGATAAAAGCAAAGCATTACGCAAAGCCAAGTTACACTTCCTAGAAAATAACGAAAAGGAGTTGAGCCATCCTTATTATTGGGCAGGATTAGTATTAATAGGAGATAGTAAATCGCTTTATTCCGGAAGGAATGGATGGCTTTGTCTGGGGTTAGGTGTAGTTGGTTTTGCAATAGTCGGAGGGTTTTTCTATTGGATAGTTTTATCCCGCAAAAAATAATCTCCGCTTTGTTTCGTGTATTTCTACAAACTAAAAATATTTTTTAAACACAGTAAGTCTAATATCAAATGAGCTTTCTTTTCTTCAAGCAAATCGATGCAGTGAACTGAGGCTTCATCTGTCTGCATATGTGGCTAAGCGCTACGTTCCTATTTTTCCCTACATCACTTCGGGATAACATACAGATAGATAAGAAAGGGCTAAGTTTTATTATTATACACAACAAGTTTTTTAAAGCAAACTAAAAATGCAATATTCAATTGCTAAATTCGGAGTAGTTAATAAAATTACACTTTGGTATATGAAAAAATATTTATTGTTTTTTTTGGTAACCAGTTGCCATTCAGTTGACAAGGCTGAGGTGGAAATTAGCTTTGAAGATAAAAGTCTTGACAATAGAATCTATTTTGTCGACACACTTAGTAAAAATTTTATTATTGTAGAAAGTTCAATAAACGAAAAAAACTATTATTTGCTTGTTGACAATGGAACATCAAAAGGTGATAAGGTTACAATCTTTCAAAGCGATGCGTATCGGACGGGGCTTATTGATTCCAGTAAAAATTTTTTTGATGAAAGAAGAAGAATAGCGGAAATGCGCTCAACTTTTCGATTGAACAATTATGCTGATACTTTTACCGGCATATATATTAATCCTCATGGAAAATTGGACAAAACAAAGATTCCAGATGGCATCTTAGCTGCGGGTTTTTTGAATGATCATTTTGTAGAAATTGATTATACAGAAAGGTTTATAAGATTACATAAAAGTGAGGATAAGGAGGGGCTTATCAAAGACTTTAGAGAAGTAGATTTAAGATATAAGAATGGGCCATTTCATTTTATAGAAGTGGATTTTTTTGTAAAAGATCGGAAAATCACGGAGTTGGTAGGAATAGATCTTGGAATGTCATTCGATGATTTTTTTTGGGGTCCGACTAAGGTGAAAAAATATGAGACTTTACTGCCTGAATCAACAGGGGAGACAGGAAATGTATCTCATCAAGGGTTTACCGCAACAGTTGATGAAGTTGTTTTTGATTCTATCAATATCGCAGGATGGAAGCTAAATCGCGTTAAGTCCTTTTTGCAAAAGCCCGGACCCGATAACGTACCGCTTGCCTTGCCTGTACTTATGGGAAATGCCATACTAAAAAAGGCAGGAAAAATATTTCTTGATCTTAATAATAATAAAATCTACTTGCCTCATTCTGTATACAACCAATAGTTTTTCGAACCTTTTCTTTACAATCTCTAACTGTGTTTTTTCAATTCACAAATAGTTCATTTACAAGAAATCAGCCTTCATCTCCTTTGCCTATGTGCCATTGAGGTAAGCGTTGTACCGCCGTAGCAATAATTTTTAAATACGAAGGGTAAGCGGTGTAAACTTACATTCTATCAGCCTCGGTTAGTTTGGGCACAAACACAAATTATGGCATAAGATTCCCATTTATATTGTGGAATTTCTTTATTTCTAACTCATATATTGTCACAAACGACATAAATTGGCTTATGAGCAAAATCTTAGGTTTTCTGATTTTTGTTGCCGTAGGATGCACATTTACTGAAAAGGAAAAAAAAGCAAGCCCACATAAAGCAATTAGTGCAGCTATAATCAAGGATTCAGTAGTTTTTATAGTGGATGATAGTAGCAGTTTCCCGGCTATAAATGGGTTTGCTATAAGTCTGTATTACCATGATTCTTTAGGCTACGGGCATCCATTTGGCATATCTCCACATGGGGCAACTCTTTTCTTAACGCATCCCACTTTCTTTTTGCAAGCAGATGAAAAGCAAACCCCTTTTTTAATTTATCCTGAAGAAAAAATTTATGTGAGGTATACAAAAAATGGAAATTTAAAGATGTATCGAAAAGAAGATCAGAAGCGTTCTGCCGAATTGAGTTTTTTTCAAGATCTGATAAAAGAAACAGGTAACCTGTCATTCGCTTTTAAAATAATGCCGCATCTTACAGGCAAATCAACCAAAGACAGTATTTTTATTGCAGAAAAGCAGATTGATAGTCTGCTGAAAGACCGAATGAGTTTGTTGGGAAAAAAGCAGGACGAATTAAGTAAGGAGTTTATTGCTGTTGCCGCTAATGCCATTCGGAGTGCAGCAATGCATGACAGCTTAGTTTTGTATTGGAATAATCGATTACTATTGGGCAACAAAGAATTGCAAGAAAAGATTGGTGAAAAATCTAACAGCATTAATAGTTTCGAATTTCTACCCTTTATATTCAATACCAAGCTTTCAAATTCGTATACTGTTTCATTGCTTACCGGAAATCCCTATTACTCTTTAAATGATAGTGTTGACATAGTAAAAGCATATTCTATTATAAAAGCAAATCTAATAGGGGCTAGAAAAGACTTCTTGCTTACACGGTTGGTGTTAGATGCTTACAATAGGGCAATGCCTATTTCACAATTAATTCAGGAAAACTACTATAGCGAATGCTTAAATGAAGAATACAAAGCGTTAATTAAAAGAAGATTAACGGCAACGGACTATGTAGCAGAAAGTAAGAATAGTGGCAATAGTCTGCGAACTAGTGACGGGAAAAAGATTGCAGATTTACAACAGATTTTGGAGCAGTATAAAGATCTTTTAGTAGTAATTGATTTTTGGGCCAGTTGGTGTGTGCCTTGCAGAGCAGAGATGCCTTTCGCCAAAAATCTCAAAGAAAAATATAAAGACAAACCTGTTGCCTTTTTATATATATCTATTGATGACAATACAGGGAACTGGCTCAAAGCTGCAGAACAAGAAAAATTGAACACAGAAGATAGTTATTTGTTTTTGAACAGCGAAGATGCACCTTTCGTGAAAAAATATGGGCTACACTCTATACCTAGGTATATGCTTTTAGGAAAAAATGGAAAGATTTTACTATCGGATGCACCACGACCTAGTGATCCAGAATTAGAGAAACAAATTGATCGTTTCTTGAAAACTATGTAATTATTTCTACACCGTGGCCGGTGTTTGTCGTCAACCTGCCATTGTGCTTTAAGATGTTTCTTAAGTGCAAGTAATATGATTTACTTATTGGTGTGGTTGGTGAAGAAGAACACTACCACACGAATAATGAAGCTTAACAGCTAGAAGTTGTGAAGAACAGATGGCTTATTTACTATATAATGAGTCTCAATTCACAAATACCTCATCTACAAAAAACCAGCCTTTATCTCCCTTACCTTGGTGCCATTGAGGTAAGCGTTGTACCGGTGTAGCAATAATTTTTAAATACCGAACAGTAGTCGGTGAGAATTTACATTCTATTCCATCCTGATAAGTAGGTGTATCTTTCGTGGGTTGTTGTGGTATAATACTGCTGAGTCGTTTTAATGTGTTTATATCATCACCTCCCCATACCTGAACTGTTTGGGGTGGCATCAGGTAGCTGTTAATGTCGATGAGCATGCTAAGGGTTACATTATTGACAGTAGTGGGCTTGTCAAAATATAAAACGGTTTCCATGTTGGTTTGCCGCCAGGCCAGCCAGCTTCCATCGCGAAAATTGGTAGTGCCCAGTTGTTTATTTACCAAAATAGCTGGTGTGCCTGAATAAGATTTGTCAGGAGGAGTAAGAAAGAAAATACTATCCGGTGTATGTATAGCCTGATAAAATCTTTTTGTCATAACAGGGCTGCTGAACCAACCGGTTTTGTAAGCTTTGGCTTTTACCAATGTATTGCCTTCTATACTTATTCCCTCTTTATACACAGGTGAGTGGAGGCTGTCTGGTTCGCTGCCATCTGTTGTGTACCGGATGGTAGCACCTTGTATATAATGCTTGAGGCGTAAAGCTGTTTTTGTAATAAGAATATCTTCTTCGTTAAGTAACACTGGTGGTGATAACTGTAAGATAGTGGTGTCGCCCTGATAGCCTGTTTCCAATCGTACAAGGGGTTTATTTTTTTGCCAGGCTTCCAGTAGAGCAGTGTTAATGCCTGTATTCCATAGCTGAAGAGAGCGCAGGGAAGACAAGTTGTTTAGCTGACTCATTGCTGTCGTGTCTAAAGTAGTGCCAGACAAAGAGAGCGTATGCAGGTATTGCAACGGTTGTAATAAGTTTATTGTTTTTCCTGTAATGTTTGTAAATCCAAGATTAAGCTGACGCAGATTTTCAAATTGTGCAAGTATTTTGATGTCTTCATCGGTAATAGGCATCCTGGCAAGGTTCAAAGAAACAATCTGTTTTTTTACAGCTAAAAGATCCGTTAGTTGAGAAGTTTCAAATAGCTGACTATTATAAAAAGAAACAGTTAGAGCTGGTGAATGCAATGCTTCTTCTGTTACTACTCTGTTTTCTGTATTTAACCGTTGGAGGGTTGTAACATCAGCTTTGGAAAAAGTATAATCATTCGTAGTAGGAGATAAGACCTTTGAAGCCAATTGATACAGTGTATCATCAAGCGGTAATTGCGCGACGGCCAATTCAAAACTGCTCCCTTTTTTTATCCAGTGAGTAAGGATAGCTATTTCGGTGGCAGTCAATTGTGTTTTACCCGCAGGTGGCATATGCTCTTCATCCTCTTCGGGTAAATGCAAGCGACGTAACAATAATCCTCCATCAGCTGTCACGGTATCCCATAATATACCCTGCTTTCCGCCTCTTAATAAATCGGCAGGCGTTTCGAGGATTAGTTCTCCTTTTGCTTTTTTCGTATTGTGGCAGCTCATACATTTTTCTTCGAGTATGGGTTGCACGAGATGCGTATAAACAGTTGCCTGCTCAAGAGATACAGTTTCTCTTTTAGTAGATGTAGAAAGTGGCGCTAATAAGAAATCATTGCCGTGAGTAATTCCTGCTCCTTCATGCCCGGTGATGATAATAGCCACAAGCGCTACAAGTGCAATCAGCCAGGAAATTATTTTCTTTTGTTCTAACCAAGCACTACTGTAATACCAAACACAAGCGAGTAAAGAAACAATTGTTCCGCTCCATTTATGCCACTGTAAGGCGGTACTATCATAGCCTTTTTCATTTGATAAGAATAATCCTGCCAAGGCGGTAAGTGCAGATGTGAAGGCTGCCAATAAAAGAAGATGGCGTAATAGTGTACGTTCTTTTTGTTGATGCCGTGGTAAAATAAGGGAAGAAAAAATATATACTATCAGTAATACAATAGGAAAATGCAAGAGGAGTGGATGCATGCGGCCGCCTACCTGTAACCATACCGGGATGACTAATTTGTTTTCAAAAAGGAGAAAGAAAACGAGTAGTACATTGAAGAAAATAGTAAGCGTAAATAATATTGAGGACCAGCGTTGCATAGACTAATACACATTTATTTCATCAACAAAAAACCGGCTCTTATTTTCTTTACGCAGGTATTTATAAAATATTATTTTAGTAAGCATCTATATGATTTGTGGAAGAAAATGTTTTTTATGCAATAATACCTTGTACTACTTTTCCGGCTACATCGGTAAGTCGGTAGCGCCGACCCAAATGTTTGTAGGTAAGTTGTTCATGGTTGAGCCCCATAAGATGTAGTACAGTAGCATGAAAATCATTAACGTGAACAGGATCTTTTACAATATTGTAACCAAACTCATCTGTTTCTCCATATACACCCGGCTTTACTCCACCACCGGCCATCCAAAGGGTAAAGCAACGGGGATGATGATCTCTTCCATAATTATCTTTAGTCAATGCACCCTGGCAGTAATTGGTACGTCCAAATTCGCCTCCCCATATCACCAATGTTTCATCTAATAAGCCGCGTTGTTTTAGGTCTGTGATCAAGGCGGCAGAGGCCCGGTCTGTATCGAGGCTTTGCCCTTTTATTTGGGAGGGAAGATTATCATGCCCGTCCCATCCCTGATGATACAATTGTACAAAGCGAACACCATTTTCAGAAAGTTTTCTGGCTAATAAACAATTGGCGGCGTAAGTGCCCGGCGTAAGACAATCAGCGCCGTATAGTTTAATAATATCTTCCGGTTCTTTACTCAGGTCAGTAATATCCGGTACAGCCGTTTGCATACGATAAGCCATTTCGTATTGCTGAATCTTTGCTTTTATTTCCGGATCGCCCATTTCTTCATAAGCCACTTCGTTGAGTTGAGCGAGCTTGTCCAGCATTGATCGGCGATCAGTTTTGTCAATACTGCCGGGATTGTTTAAATATAAAACAGGATTGTCTCCACTACTAAATTGTACACCCTGGTGTACAGAATCTAAAAAACCATTTGTCCATAGTTTTGAATACACACCTTGCCCATTTCCTTTTCCTTTGGAAAGAAGTACACAAAAAGCTGGTAAGTTTTTATTTTCACTACCTAGGCCATAACTCAGCCACGAACCCATGCTGGGACGGTTGCCTACCTGTGCGCCTGTTTGAAAAAAAGTAAGTGCCGGATCATGATTGATAGCCTCTGTGTACATACTTTTTACAAAACATAAATCATCGACTACATTGGCGGTGTGTGGCATTAGCTCACTTATCCAGGCTCTTGCTTGTCCATATTGATTGAATTGAAAATAAGAACCGGCTAAAGGGAATTTAGATTGATCGGCTGTCATGCCTGTTAATCGTTGGCCCATGCGTATAGAAGCGGGTAAATCTTCTCCATGCATTTTTTCAAGCAAGGGTTTGTAGTCAAAAAGATCCAATTGCGAAGGAGCGCCGTTTTGAAAAAGATAGATGATGCGTTTTGCTTTGGGTGCAAAATGGGGTAAGCCTGTCATCAGCATTTCTTCTTCACTGCTGCCACCAAAAAGATCCGGTACAAGCAACGATCCCAGTGCTACACCACCAATACCTAATCCCAGCCGTGATAAAAAACGTCGGCGGTTCATATTCAGGTGGCGTTCCAATACCTCTTTTTCCATAACTATTTTTTAAGTATACTCTTCTTACTAATTGATATTTACTCGTCACTCATCACTCTTTATTTGCTACTTCATAATTGCTTCTTCCAGATTATATATCATGCTGATGGTTTTCATTAAAGCAGCAGCCATATTTTTATCAAGAGTTTTATCATCCGGGTATTCTCCTTCTTTCAAAGTAGCGGCAGCGTCTAATTTGTTTTGTTCGAACAAGGCTAACTGTTCGCTATAAAAATCATTCAGAATTTTAATCTCTGTACTTGTAGGCTTACGGCAAATGATACGACGAAACGCAGTTGTGATACTGGTAGCTGCCGGTTGTTTTGTAGCAGCTAATCGTTCAGCTAATACTCTTGCGGCTTCTAACACAGCCGGATCATTAAGCATAATCAATGCCTGTAAAGGGGTGTTGGTTTTTAGCCGTTGTACTTCACATTGATCACGGTTGCTGGCATCAAACATAATCATGCCGGGTGGCGGCACGGTAAGTTTGATAAAAGTGTATAGCCCTCTTCTATATAAATCTTCTCCATGGTCCTGCTTATATACAGCCAGCACACCCCGGCCGGAGGAGGCGGCTTCCCAAATACCTTTCGGCTGATAAGGTTTTACACTAGGACCGCCAATTTTATTGACCAGTAAACTGCTACTGGATAAATACATGTCTCTAACAAATTCTGCCTTAAGTCGATTACGAGGAGCACGGGATAAGAAAATATTTTCCGGATCTTTTTTTAATGACTTTGCAGCTACTACAGCCGATTGCCGGTAAGTAGCACTCATTACAATTTGCTTGAGTAATCGTTTGATGTTCCAATTTTTTTCCATAAAATCTACCGCCAGCCAATCTAATAATTCGGGATGTGAAGGCAACTCCCCTTGCATACCAAAGTCGCCGGTTGTTTTCACCAAACCTCTTCCAAAAATTTCCTGCCATAACTGATTTACAAAAACACGGGCCGCCAATGGATTGTTTTTATCAAAAGTCCACTTGGCCAATCCCAGCCGATTGCGAGTATACTTGGTTGTGTCAAAATTCATTACAGCAGGGATAGCGGCTGCTTGCACTTCCTCACCGGGATGATCATATAAGCCGCGATTAAGTACATAGGTTTTGCGTACAGAATCTTTTAGCTCACCCATCACGGATACAGTAAGTGCAGTAGTATCAGCCGTATTGATAAAAGATAGTAGTTGCTGACGATCTTGTTTTGAAATAGGTAGTATCGGATGCTTAGCAGGCTTGGAAATACTCACATCACCTTCATAGCCTTCTTCATTTGTATTATTGAAAAAAGCCAACATGGAGAAATAGTCTTTCTGCGAAAAGGGGTCGTATTTATGATCATGACATTGCGCACATTCTACGGTAATGCCCAGTATTCCTTTGGTAAATGTTTTTGTTTTATCCAATAGATATTCGATGCGGTATTCTTCTGGTACTACACCTCCCTCTTCTGTGTACTTGTGATTGCGCAAAAATCCGGTGGCTAATATTTTTTCTTTATCGGTATCCTGCAGCATATCACCGGCTATTTGCCAGGTAATAAATTCATCATAAGGAATATTTTTATTGAAGGCATGGATCACCCAGTCGCGCCAGGGCCATTGCGTACGAATATTATCATCCTGATAACCGTAACTATCAGCATAGCGAGCTACGTCCATCCAGTGTAAGGCCATCCTCTCGCCGTATTGTGGTGTAGCTAATAATGCATCCACCATTTTTTCGTAAGCCGTCGGTGATGGATCATTCAGAAATTTATCCATCATTTCTATAGAAGGGGGAAGCCCAGTAAGATCAAAGGAGAGGCGTTTGAATAAACGTTCTTTATCCGCTTCATCGTTGGGCGATAAATGCTGCTCTTGTAGCTTAGCTACTATAAAATGATCGATTTCATTTTTAACCCAATTATTTTTCTCTATGTGGGGTAAAGCCGATTTTACAGGTGGAATAAAGGCCCAGTGTGATTCATAAGCAGCGCCCTCTTTTATCCATTGGCTGATAAGCGCTATTTCTTCATCCGATAGTCTACCGAGATGCGAAGCGGGAGTTGGCATTTGATACGCAGGGTCGGTGGAAGAGATACGTTTAATAATTTCCGAAGCAGAAGGATCGCCCGGAACAATAGCAAAAGCATTTTTTGTTTCTTTCAAAGGAGCATAAGCACTATCGGCAATATCTAAGCGTAATCCGGCTTCCCGTTTACCACCATCAGGACCGTGGCATACAAAACATTTGTCGGAAAGTATAGGACGGATATGGAAATTGTAACTGATAGCAGTTGCCTTATTGCTATTCACATTCCGGCTGCCTTGAAAACAGGAAACAAATCCTATAGTAGCCAGGAGGGTGATGCCGATAATAACGAATAGCCAACGTTTCATATAGCAAATGATTGCAATTTGGAAAAGTAACAAAATTCTGCGGATATATGTCCTTATGCCCAGCCTTTAAAAAGACAAGTTACCGCGCTGCTTACTTTTTAAAACCCTTGATAAAAGAAGTTGTTTTAGTTCTAAACCAATAATTTGCGGTAACTCTTTCCACTAGAAGTTGCTCTAAAATCAGAATAATACCATGAGAAGGATTTATTATGTTGTCTTGTTTTTTTCGTTGCTAACGAGCATTGCCGTACAGGCGCAGCGAGATTATAAAAAACTCGTCAATCCGTTTATTGGCACAGGCGGTCACGGGCATACATACCCTGGTGCCAGTATGCCTGCAGGTATGGTACAGTTAAGTCCGGATACCAGGCTGGAAGGATGGGATGGATGTAGTGGTTATCATTATAGCGATGCAGCTATCTATGGTTTTTCGCATACACACTTAAGTGGCACAGGTATTCCCGATTATTGTGATATTTTATTCATGCCTTTTACCGGACAGGTGGAGTGGAAAAATGAATTGTACAAATCTTCTTTTTCACATGCCAATGAAAAAGCATCACCAGGTTACTATGAAGTATTGCTGGATAAGCATACTATTAAAGCAAGACTCACTACTACCACTCGTGCCGGTATGCACCAATACAAATTTGCTGCCGGTGTAACTGAAGGGTCTATTTTGATTGATTTGGTACATAGAGATGAAGTACTGGATGCTTATATGGAGAAAGTAAGTGATACAGAGATAAGAGGCTACCGCCGAAGTAAATCCTGGGCGACGGATCAGCATGTTTATTTTTATGCAAAGTTTGACAAACCTATAGTTAGCTTTTTGATCAACAATAACAATCAGACGAGTGCCGATGCAAAAGCTAACAGTCGGGCATTAAAAGCGGCGGTAAAATTTGCACTAGGAGCTGACAAACAATTGCAGGCCCAAGTAGGTATATCCGGCGTAAGTATGGAAGGTGCTAAGCTGAACCTGGATACAGAAATGAAGGACTGGAATTTTGAAACGATAAAAGATCGGGCGGCACTAGCGTGGAATAAAGAACTGGGTAAAATAGATGTACAGGGCGGTACGCCGGATCAACAAACGATTTTTTATACAGCCCTCTACCATACATTTCTCGCCCCTAATGTATATATGGATGCAGATGGGCAATACAGGGGTACAGATTTAAAAGTGCATACAGCAGATGGCTTTACCAATCACTCGGTATTTTCTCTATGGGATACTTATAGAGCTTTTAATCCTTTAATGACGATCATTAATCAGGAAAAAGTAAAGGACTGGATCAATACATTCCTGGTGCAATATAAAAAAGGAGGCATGTTGCCGGTATGGGAGCTAAGTGGCAATGAAACTTTCTGTATGATAGGTTATCATGCGGTACCCGTGATTGTAGATGCTTATCAAAAAGGAATCAGGGACTTTGATACGAAACTCGCATTAGAAGCGATGCGCAGCTATGCAGAGAGTAATCGTTATGGACTGGATCAATATCGTAAGCAGGGCTATGTAGGTAATGAATATGATCATGAGAGTGCGTCTAAAACAGCAGAATATGCTTATGATGACTGGTGTATAGCACAGTTTGCTAAAATGCTAGGAGAGGAGGAAGTCTATCAAACCTATATACAGCGGGCACAATACTATAAGAACCTGTTTGATCCTGCAACAAAACATTTGCGAGGGAAAGTACGCAGCGTATGGTATCATCCCTTCGATGCGACAGAAGTTAATAATTTTTATACCGAAGGAAATTCATGGCAATACAGTTTTGCTGCTCCGCAAGATATCAACGGCTTGATAAAATTATATGGAGGTAAAGATAAATTCACTGCAAAATTGAATGAATTATTTACAACGAATAAACTGCTTACAGGTCGCGATCAGCAGGACGTAACGGGTTTGATAGGGCAATATGCACATGGTAATGAGCCGAGCCATCATATGGCGTATCTTTTCAATTACATTGGTCAGCCCTGGCGTACACAAGAACTGGTGCATAAGATATGCAATGAGTTTTATACCAATACTCCTGATGGATTGATAGGTAATGAAGATTGTGGGCAAATGAGTGCCTGGTATGTATTAAGTGCTATGGGTTTTTATCCTGTTTGCCCCGGGGATGGGCAGTATGCGATAGGCACTCCCTTGTTTGACAAAGTAACCATTCAACTTGAGGGTAATAAAACGTTTGTAATAAATGCTGCCAAAACTTCTCCTGATGCTTATTACGTACAAGGGATGCAGATGAATGATAAAGTCTATACACCAACATATTTGCAGCATGCGGATATCGTAAAAGGGGGAAACTTGGTTTTTCAAATGGATACAAAGCCGCTTAAAAAGCCGATAGCTGCAAGCGATATCCCTGTTACTGCTATTACGGACAATATCATTACACCGGTTCCTTATTTTGCTATTAGTAATATAAA
Organism: uncultured Citrobacter sp.; assembly: GCA_964588445.1. Taxonomy (GTDB): domain Bacteria; phylum Bacteroidota; class Bacteroidia; order Chitinophagales; family Chitinophagaceae; genus CAZPPM01. The sequence goes on along the minus strand of CAZPPM010000003.1, from coordinate 22,690 downwards.
ATTCAGAAACAAGCTTACTATACCCCTATAAGCAGTGTAGAACCGGCAGCCAAGCTCTATTACTATATCGCACCTGTAGGCAACATGCAAGAAATAACAGGCAATGAAGCCTTTAAGCACTATACTTCGCCGATTGTTATTCGGCAGAATGAAACGATCTATGCATATGCTTTGTACAAGGGTGTAAAAAGTAAGATTGTTAGCCAGCCGTTTTATAAAATTCCCAATGACAGAGTCTTAAATGTTCTTTCTGAAGTGAACCCGATGTTTACCGGAGGAGGAAATGATATATTGATAGATGGATTGCTGGGCAATGAAAACTGGAAAAATGGAGAATGGCAGGGATTTTATGATAAAGATTTTGAAGCGGTGGTGGATTTGAAGTCGGTAAGAGCGGTTACATATGCTGGTGTGCATGTAGTACAAGATGTGAGTCCCTGGATACTTTTTCCGAGTGAAGTGATTATAAGCATTAGTGCTGATGGAAAAACGTATAAAGAAGTAGGAAGAATGTTTAATAAAGTATCTAATGAAGATATGCGGGTACAAACACAACAACTAGGAGTATCCCTTACCGAAACAGCCCGTTATGTAAAAATAAAAGCGGTGAATGGCGGCAAACTGCCTGCCTCGCATGAGAGTGCAGGTAATCCGTCACATTTATTTATAGATGAGGTAATCGTACGGTAGCAGGAAACCGAATTTATGGGGAATAAGAAAAGTATAATTTCACGCAAACGGTTGCCTTTTTTTATATTCAGAAAACTCAGCATCTTCGTTTGACAAACATCTCAATTATCTTGTAATGGAACAAATAAACGTCTTATACAAGATGTATAACACACAGCTTTGCCTTATTGCTGAGCACATGGGTTATAGCAAGCAGGAGAGTGAAGATTTTGTACAGGAGTTTTTTCTGGAAATTTTGCAAAAGCAAAAACTGGAGCCTATTGTAAATCCAAAATCTTTTCTTGCTCTTTCCTTTAAAAGAAGGCTAATCGACTTTTATCGGAAAAATAAGCGTTTAAAAGAGGGCTTCCTGCAGATGCCTCAAGCTATACCTGAATCATCTATACAAGAAGAGATGGAACGTATACAGGAAGATAAAGAGCTATTGAGTAAGGTCGCTACTGCCTATAGAAAAATACCTGCTCGTTGCCGTACTGTTATCTATCTCAAATATTATAAAGGTCTGACTACCGAAGAAATTGTAAATCAAACGGGTTTGTCTTCTCAAACAGTTTACAATAATCTATGCAAAGGGGTTCAACTTTTACGCCAGGAACTAGGTGCTCAAAAAACAGGAGATACCCGCCTCGCTTCTCTACTATCCTTACTTATTTTCTAATTTTTATTAAAAACATAGGTAAACATTTTTCTTTTTTACGTCTATAGTAAAAAAACAGCTAGTGCCTTTGCCGTTTTCCATAGAAGAACTTGTAGTAGATGATTCCTTTATTAGCTATTGTTTTAATAAGGAGGAAGAAGATATTGCTTTCTGGCGTGCGTATTTAAAAGCTTACCCTGATGAAGAAGCAGTAGTGTCTGAAGCCAAAGCCCTTGTTCTAAAGCTGCGTGTAATGCTAAATCATGAACAAGACCAGTTGGCTCCAATAGGCCATCTTTCCAATACATTGTACGTGCCACACGCTGACGATTATACCAAGGAAGAAATGGTGATAGAGCCTCCCAAGAAATATGGGAAAAAAATCATCTGGAGTGTGGCTGCAAGTTTAGTTGCAATTACATTATCGGTATTTTGGTTATATGATAAACCAGCTACAGCATCAATAGAAAAGAGGAACGAGAGTATCACCTCTGCAAGCTTATCCCACTTTAGCACAGAAAAAGGCGAACGAAAGGAAGTTTATCTTCCAGATAGCACCAGGGTATTATTAAACGGAGGTTCTGTTTTGTCTTTAGCAGCAGGCTTTGGACAAGAGAATAGGTGGGTAAACCTTTCTGGTGAGGCCTTTTTTGAAGTTAAAAGGGATGAAACGCTCCCTTTTTTAGTGAAAACAAAGAAATACGCTATAAGGGTGTTGGGAACTGTTTTTAATGTAAAGGATTATCCAGGAGATAAACAAAGTGAAACATCACTTATTAGTGGAAAGGTAGAAATATTTATGAAAGAAGATTCTGCGCACTATCTTTTTAAAGTATTACAACCTGAGCAAAAATTTGTGTTATATAATAAAGAAAGCCACGCATCAGATGTAGATGTATCTGTTTCAGAAAAGGATACTAAAATAGTAGGATTAACTTATACAGATGCGAATGAAAATATAGAAACAGGATGGGTGCAAAACAGGCTAATCATTGAAAACGATAGGTTTGACGTGATTGCAGATAAGCTGGAACGATGGTATAATGTAAAGCTGATATTTAACGATGAAAAAGTAAAATCATATCGCTATACAGGTACGTTTGAAAATGATTCACTGGAAATGGTAATGAAGGCTTTCCAGGCATCTTATTTTTTTAATTATAACATAACTGATAAAGGAGTAGAGATATCAAAGTAATAATGATGTTTGTATAAAAGGAAAGGAGAAATGGTTGCAGCCATTTCTCCTGGAGTTACAAAAAAGCTACACTACGGTGTAGTAGGTAGCTCTTATTTATAACTATAAAACCAAAACAAAGGTATGCAAAAAAAACACCTTGCCGTAGTACCCCTGAAACGGGTACTCAAAACACTGCTAATTATGAAACTTTTCATTGTTTTTTTATTAACCTCTGCGCTTCAGGTAGTAGCAAATGAGGGCCGTTCTCAGGAAACGATTACGGTAGATTTCAAGAAAACAAAACTGAGTAAGGCTTTAAAAGAAATCGAAAAAAATAGTCAGTTTCGGTTTGTATTCAGCAATCATATTCTTAAGGAAGACTTTAAGATAAGTGTATCCGCAAAGAAGATTACTATTACAGAACTATTATCTAAAATGCTTACGGCTACAGGGTTAGTTTTCGAAAGGCTGGATAATAATTTATTTGTGATTAAAGGAGTGGATAAGCCTACTATTGTAGCTACAGTAAAAGGCCGTATTACCAATAGTAAAGGAGAGCCGCTGCGGGGAGTTAGTGTAACTGCAAAAAGTGGGGCCGGTACTACAACCAATGAATCAGGTGAGTACACAATTACAGTTGGTGAAACAGATGTACTAACTTTTAGCTATGTAGGTTATGCTACTGAAACAGTAAATGTAAACAGCCAAACAGTTATCAATATTACATTAGAAGAGAAAGCCGATACACAGTTGGAAGAAGTTGTTGTAACTGCACTGGGCATTAAAAGAGAAGAAAGATCGCTGGGTTTTGCAAGGCAGAAAGTAGATGGTGAGCAACTGGCAATTGTGAAAGGGGCAAATGTTGTTACTTCTTTAACCGGCAAAGTGGCTGGCTTAAGAATCTCTAATACTACGGAGTTTTGGGAGTCGTCCGGTATCCTTAAGAGGTGAATCTGCTTTATTGGTAATTGATGGTGTTATGGCTTCTGGAGTGGTGAGCCTGCAGGATATACCTGCAGATATAATCGAATCAGTAGAAGTGCTAAAAGGTCCGGCTGCTGCAGCTTTATATGGTTCCGCTGGTTCCGTAGGGGCTATAATGGTAACTACCAAAAGAGGTAGTGGCAATATTTTGAAAGTAGACGTTAACAGTAATACCATGCTTCAGCTAGGCTTTACTGTGAAACCGAAATATCAAAAAAGTTATGGCAGAGGGATTAATGGTCGTCTTGATACGGATTATGTGTGGGGACCTAAGTTAGATATTGGTGACTCAGCCGCTATGTGGAATCCTCACACTTTCCAAATAGAAAGAATGCCACTTGTTTCCAGTGGACGCAATAACCTGGAAAATTTTATGGAAACAGCTATGGTTACTAATAACACCATTAGCTTATCTCAAGGAAATGATAAAGCGAGCGTAAGAGCTACTGTGAATCATGTTTACCAAAAAGGCTCGTTTCCTAATCAACACTTAAATACTTTAAATGCCTCTATTACGGGTGAAATAAGGGCTAGTAAAAGGATGTCTATTAGAGCAGATATGGGGTATGTGCGTCGTGGCGCTCCACAGGTATTTAGCAATGGATATAATGACCAAGGTTATTTGTACCAACTCATTATGTGGACGGGGCCAGAATATGATATCAGGGATTATAGGAACTATTGGGCTGTACCTTATCAGGATCAGAATTGGATGTATAATAACTGGTATGATAATCCGTATGCAATTGCGTATGAAAAGAAATTTAGTAGAACTGAAAACAAATTCTACGGCAATTTAAATATCAATTATAAGCTTGCCACCGACTTAAACCTTTTAGTAAGGCCTGCACTTAATTTTTATGCGATGGACTATGTTAATCAAAACCCAACAGGTCGTTTCTTTTCCAACAGGGCGGGTTTTGATGCAAGAGGGTTGTTTTCGCAATCAAAGTATTCAAGAATACAATCGCTTAATGATGCGATACTGACCTACAAGAAAAGAATTGGTGATTTTGGTATTGATGCAATGGTGGGGGGTAGCATGAATTTTGATGAATACGATGCGCTCTCTGCCCGAACAGTAGGCGGATTAATTTCTCCCACGTTCTACTCTATACGCGGTTCTGTAGAGCAACCTACTGTGTCAGTAGACCACTCGGAAAGAATGATCATAAGCGGATATGGTCGCTTGGGTCTTTCATGGAAAAATGCACTCTTTGTAGAAGGAACAGGACGTCAGGAATACAACTCCAGTCAATACAAATCTTCCGGTGCTTTCTTTTATCCATCCCTATCAGGAAGTGTAGTATTATCAGAATTTATCAAAATGCCACAAGCGGTAGACATGTTCAAGTTTAGAGGAAGCTGGGTACAAGTAAAAGTGCCACTTGGGGTGTATTCAGATAATATGGCATACAGTACTGGTACCGCTTCTTGGGTAAGTTCGTTAGGCTCATTTAATACAGCCAATTATCCCTCTAGTTTAACAGGTGCTGGCACTACACCCACTACAGAACGTACTTGGGAAGTAGGAGCGGCTGCTTATTTATTTCAAAAACGTTTACATGTAGATTTTGCTTATTTCAACAAGTTGTATTATAACCTGCAAACTCAGGCAATTATATCTTCTGCTTCAGGCTTTACTTCTACGTTGATTAATTATGATTATGAATATGTAAGAAGAGGATATGAGTTGACTATTGACGGAACCGTTATTAAAAATAGAAAATTTGAATGGAACTCATTATTGAATCTTAATTCTTTCCACAGTTATTATAAGCAACTGGATTCTGTTTATTCTTCCAAAAGACCTGAAGTGAAAAAAGGAGCAAGAATTGATCAGGTATGGGGAAACTTTTGGGAGAGTACTGGTAGCGGAGAGTTAATACACTATCCTAATGGTCGGCCTCGTCGTTCATCTGGTAGCGGTTACTTCTTTGGCTATTCAGATCCGAAATTTGAAATAGGATTTGTGAACAATTTCAGATTCAACAATTTTGTTGCCTCTATTGCTTTTGATGGTAGAATAGGCGGTGTCATGTACAATTATGTTTATGATAAGCAATTCGATGCAGGAACATCACCAGAAACAGATAATCAATATCGATATGATCAAGTTGTAAAAGGTTTGAATAACTATGTAGGACAGGGAGTGAAAGTTGTTTCAGGTTCTATTCAGTATGACAACTTTGGAAGGGTTATTTCAGACACACGGGAGTTTGCTCCAAATGATATTGCTGTGGGATATCAAAACTACATCCGCGACTACCGTGGGGGCGATGAAGGCTATCAGAATAAAGGCTTTGTTAAGCTAAGAGAACTGGCTTTAGGATATACAATACCCAATAAATTATTGAAGAAAACAGGTCTTACAGCTGCCACAGTATCAGTAACAGGACAAAATCTGTTTATCTGGACCAAGTTTAAATTCTCAGACCCTGATGTGAATGCAGAAGATTTAAATTCTCCTTCTTACAGGGTATTAGGCTTGAATTTTAAACTATCGTTTTAACGCTAAATAAAAAAAATGAACCCTTATAAATTATTAGTGTCAATAATAGGTTTGGCGACAGTGATGTTGACCGCCTGTTCAAAGCTTGACGAAATAAATACAAATCCGAATACAACTACTCAGGTAAGCTCGGAGATGTTGGCGTCAAACATGCTACTGAGTATAACCCGCTCTCAGATCAGCTCTCAAAAATCATTTGTGCAGCCAGCCATTCTTTCGAAATATATGGTGTGGCTAGAAGGAGAGGAGAACTTTCAATTTAACCGATTGGGGAATGGTAATTTCGACAGAATCGCTATTTTACGTAACGTTGAGAAAATGGTGCAATACAGCCCTAACGAGAATTTACGAAAGTCATATGCTGGCCTGGGTCATTTTATAAGAGCATGGCAATTCTTTTACACTACTATGCAATTAGGCGATATTCCTTATACCGATGCTGTAAAAGGAGAGTCGGAAGGAATTAAGTTTCCTAAATATGACGATCAAAAAACTGTCTTTTTAAATATATTAAATGAATTAGATTCCGCTAACAGATTGTTTAGTGAAGGTGTTAACTTCAGAGGAGATATGATTTATGGTGGCAATAAAGATAAGTGGCGAAAGTTGGCTAACAGTTTTCAATTATATGTGCTGATCAATTTATATAAAAAAACAGATGATCCGGATTTACGGGTAATACAGCGCTTTAACGAAGTAGCTCTACGTCCGATAATGACTGGCTATGCTGACAATTTTGCCCTTACTTATACAGATAGGGCGGGTCAATATTATCCGTATGCAGATATTCCTGCAGGTTCAGGAAATCCCTTCGTAAAATCAAAGTACTCTATGCTTACCACTACTTTGGTAGATACACTAAAAGCATTTGAGGATAAGCGACTATTCTATTTTGCAATGCCATCACCAGTGAAACTTAACGGTGGCTTTACAAGAGGGGATTATGGCGCCTATGTAGGAGTGGAGCCTTCTTGGCAGCAGGATCAATTGCATGTGATAAGAAGTTCAGGCGATTATTCTGATATGAATCTACGTTATACGAATCTTACCAACCCCGAGCCTGTTTCATTATACTCTTATTGGGATACAGAGTTTGCTTTAGCCGAGGCTGCTGCAAGAGGGTGGATAACAACAACGCCAGCGCAAACCTATTATGCCAATGGCATCAAAGCCTCAATGAAGATGGTACAGGATTTAACACCAGATCTGCTGGATTATAACAACGGAGTAAAGCTAGATGAAACCTATGCTGACGCTTATGTTAATTCTTCAAAAGTTGCTCTTACAGGTTCTGTTGAAAACCAGGTTAAGCAAATCATAGAACAACGGTATATTGCTAATTTTATGCACTTGCACAATTATAGCACATGGTATGAGAATCGTAGAACGGGGTATCCAGTATTTATCGTAAATACTGCTCAAAATAAAAACGACGACCCTACTAAATTGCCATATCGTTGGAGATATCCATCTAACGAATCTTCTTTGAATACAGGGCATTTGAATGAAGCATTACAACGCCAATTTGGAGGAGTGGATGATTTTAATGGCGTGATGTGGATATTAAAGTAATAACCAGAATTTTTTAAGAAAGTGTCGCAAAATTTGCGGCACTTTTGTTATGAATGAAAAAGATTTTTATATTCCGATCGTATGCTATGCTAGGTAGCTTTTTTAGTGGAGAGCAAATATTATTATTGCAGCAGCGTAAAAGAAATTGACATTGTTCACTTATAACAGATTCATACAATGAAAAAGAACAGTCTTAATAGAAAAAAAAACAGTATGCTTGTGCTATGCTGCTTTTGTGTGCAACTGGTGGCATATACTCAAACGTCTAAAAAGGCCTTATTTGTAATTGTAGATGGAATAGCGGCAGACGTGATTGAAACCCAACCCACTCCTTTTCTAGATCAAATTGCTGCTGAAGGTGGCTATGCCAGAGCTCATGTAGGGGGTGAAAAAGATGGGTACTCACAAACACCCACCATTTCTGCAGTAGGTTACAACAGCTTGCTTACGGGTACCTGGGTAAACAAGCATAATGTATGGGATAATGATATAAAAGCACCCAATTATAATTACTGGACTATTTTTCGATTTTTTAAAGAACAATATCCAGAGAAGAAGACGGCTGTGTTTTCCAGTTGGGAAGATAATCGAACAAAGCTGGTAGGTGAAAGTCTACCCGCTACCGGCCATATAAAACTAGCCTATCATTTTGATGGGCTCGAACTGGATACCGTAAATTTTCCTCATGACCGGAAGAAGGCCTTTATGCAAAAAATTGATGACGTGGTAGTAGATACAGCAGCAGCGTATATAAAAAGAGAGTCGCCTGATTTGTCATGGGTTTATTTGCAATACACGGATGATATGGGGCATATGTATGGAGATAGTCCGGAGTTTTTTAATGCCGTATCGTTGATGGATAAACAAATGGGCCGTTTATGGGATGCGATTACTTATAGGAAAAAACAATTTGATGAGGACTGGGTAATTTATATCACTACGGATCATGGTAGAGATAAAGCTACAGGAAAAGGACATGGTGGTCAGTCAGAAAGAGAAAGGAGTACCTGGATTGTTAGTAACGCAAAGCAACTCAACGAGTATTTTAAGAAAGGCATTCCAGGCGTAGTGGATATTATGCCTTCCATGGCACGGCTATTGAAGCTTAGCATTCCCAGGAGCCAGTTAATGGAAGTAGATGGTGTTTCCATAACAGGAAAGATATCAGCGGTGAAACCACAAGCTAACTGGCAGGATGGAAAAGTTAAGATTAACTGGAAGGCTATGCAGAAAAAAGGAAAAGCGAAAATATGGATAACTACTACTAATCACTTTAAAGAAGGAGGCAAGGATAAATATGAATTAATAAAAGTTGTTCCGTTAAAAAAGCAAGAGGCAATAATAGATGTATCGAATATGCCTTCCAACTTTTATAAGATAGTAATTGAAACTCCCCATAACTTTTTGAATAGGTGGATATTTATTAAATAGAAGGAAAGGAAAAAATAAAGAAATCGGTCAGCTATTGTAAGCTGACCGATTTCTTTTATAGTATTGAAGGCAACAAAATCAAGCATTTTTAAACAAACGATTGACTTTAAATTTCCATTAATTCTCGATAGGTTCCACAAAAAACTAATTTATCTTCACTACCTATGCTTGTTATTACAATTATACAACGGCTGCGAAGTAAGTTTTCGAGGGCAGCATACAGTAGCATCATTACTTGTAGTTTCTTTTTCCTTTCCTGTGCTCAGTCTGTTCCACCGCCGGCTCCTTATGGTGTATTGCCATCGGCGCGGCAACTGAAATGGCAGGAGATGGAAACATATGCTTTTGTACATTTTACCATCAATACGTTTACCGGAAAAGAATGGGGCTATGGCGATGAAGATCCTGCCCTTTTCAATCCTTCGCAATTTGATGCGAACCAAATTGTGCAATCATTTAAATCAGCCGGGCTTACAGGACTGATATTAACCGCTAAGCACCATGATGGTTTTTGCCTATGGCCAACAAAAACTACGGATCATAATATCACGAAAAGCCCCTGGAAAAATGGAAAGGGGGACATGGTAAAAGAATTTGCGGATGCCTGTAAAAAATACGGGTTGAAATTTGGCGTGTATCTTTCTCCGTGGGATAGAAATAATAAGCATTACGGCACCTATGAATATGTGAAAATATACCGGGAGCAATATAAAGAGTTGCTGACGCAATACGGTCCTATCTTTGAAACCTGGCACGATGGTGCAAATGGTGGTGATGGTTACTATGGTGGTGCAAGAGAAACAAGAAAAATTGATCGTACCACTTACTATGGATGGGATACTACATGGGCGTTGGAAAGATCCTTACAGCCGGATGCAGTTATCATGAGCGATGTGGGTTGGGATGTTCGTTGGGTAGGTACAGAAGCCGGTTACTCAGGCGATCCTTGCTGGCATACGTACACACCGCATCCTATACGAGAAGGAACAAGGCCCGGCCCTGGCGAAGTACTAGATAAAGAAGGATTGAATGGGCATCGCAACGGAGAGTTCTGGATGCCTGCGGAAACTAATTTTTCCATTCGGCCAGGATGGTTTTTTCATGAGGAAGAAAATAGTAAAGTAAAAACAGCGAGCCAGTTATTGCATCATTATTTTGTTTCAGTAGGACATGGTACAACGATGCTACTCAATGTACCACCGGATAAACGGGGAATCGTGCACGAAATAGATAAGGCTTCTTTAGAAGGGTTTGGCAAACTATTAAATGAAATGTATGCCGTGAATCATGCCCAGGGGGCAAAAGCTACTGCCAGTAATGTGCGAGGAAAACATAAGGAGTATGCTGCGGCCAATGTATTAGATGATGATAGGTATTCCTATTGGGGTACGGATGATGAGGTGACTACAGGCGAACTCATTGTAGAATTAAAAGGAAAGAAAGAATTTAATGTCATTCGCCTTCGGGAAAATATCAAACTCGGTCAACGGATAGATGATTGGGCGGTAGATACCTGGCAGGACGGACAATGGAAGCAATATGCAAAGGGCACAGCTATTGGCGCTTCCAGATTAATAAGAGGAGAATTTATTACCAGTGATAAAATACGGGTGCGTATTACTAAAGCAGCCGCCAGCATTTGTCTAAGTGAGGTAAGCATTTTTACAGAACCTGTTCAATTATCTACACCGGTAATTAGCCGCAATCAAAATGGAGAGGTTACTATTCATACGCTTACTCCTGTGCCTGCTATTCGATATACAATAGATGGTACAGAACCCACTGAGCAATCACAGATTTTCAACCAGCCATTTCCTTTGCCCGATGGTGGTACGGTAAAAGCAAAAAGTTTTGATAAGCAGGGAGAAAAAAGTGAGACGGCCATCAGAGCAATGGGGCTTGCAAAAAATAAGTGGAAAGTAATCGCTACATCCTTTACAGGAAAATCTACAGAAGCGTCCTTCGCCATTGATGATAATACCGAAACCTTCTGGCATACCTGGCAGGAAAAAGAAAGTAGAAAAGCGCCACAGGATATTACTATTGATATGGGACAACTGCAAACGATCAAAGCCTTTACGTATTTGCCCCGGCAAGACAAAAGAGAATGGGGATTGGTAGATAAATATAAATTTTTGATAAGTACCGATGGTGTTAACTGGTCGCAAATAATAAGCGGAGAGTTTTCAAATGTAAAAGCCAATCCGGTGGAGCAGATGATTGCTCTTCCTGTGCCTGCAACGTTTCGCTATTTCCGTTTTGTAGCTATGCATACAGTTCCCACATCTGATGGGCAGGAATATGTATCCGTAGCAGAGCTGGGAGTAGTGAAGTAGTAAAAAAAGAATTGTATGAAAAAGCATTTATTCTTATTCCTGCTAAGCCTTTGTTGTAAACTACTATTGGCACAGGTGCGCTATGAGCCTACATGGGAGTCCATTAATAAAAGGCCTGTACCTACTTGGTTTACCGATGCAAAGTTTGGCATCTTTATACATTGGGGCTTGTACAGTGTGCCGGCCTGGGCTACCAATTCCAATGCAGATGGCTTTGGTAGTAATTATGCAGAATGGTATTGGGAGCGATTGAATAATACTAAACTAAAAATTCATAAAGAGTTCACCGATTTTCATTTAAAAAACTATGGCCCCAATTTCCAGTATCAGGATTTTGTGACAAAGTTTAAAGCAGAATTATTCGATCCGCAGCAGTGGGCTACTATTTTTAAAGAAGCAGGAGCCAAATATGTGGTGCTTACAAGTAAACACCATGATGGTTTTGCACTATGGCCCAGCCGTGAATCCTGGAACTGGAATGCCGTAGATGCGGGGCCACATCGCGATTTAGCTGGCGATCTTTCTCAAGCCGTAAAAGCATCCGGATTGCACATGGGTTTTTATTATTCATTATACGAATGGTATAATCCATTATACCGACAGGATGTAAAAAAATATGTAGATCAACATATGCTGCCGCAAATGAAGGATTTGGTTAATCGCTATCAGCCGGATATTTTTTGGCCGGATGGAGAATGGGATCAATCGGATACCACTTGGCGCAGCCGCGAATTCATCAGTTGGTTGTTTAATGAGTCGCCCGTAAAAAATACTGTTGTTATCAATGATAGATGGGGCAGTGGAGAAAGAAAAAATGGCAGCTTTACAACCACAGAATACGGCCATGGTACTGCCAGCCTGGATAAACCTTGGGAGGAATGTAGAGGTATAGGAGAATCATTTGGCTATAATAGAAACGAAAATTTACCACAATACCAAAACAGCCGCCAACTTATTCATATGTTGATCGACATTGTAGCAAGAGGCGGTAATTTATTATTAAACATAGGGCCTGCTGCCGATGGCACACTTCCTGTGATAATGCAACAGCGCTTAAAAGATATGGGCGATTGGTTGCAAATAAATGGCGAAGCGATCTATGGGACTACGGCTTGGCGGGAAGCGCCTACAGAAAAAGTAGCCGGAGTGTATTATACCCGTAAAGGGAATGATTTGTATGTACACCTTACGGAATGGAAAAAGCAAATAAAAATACCTGGTATTGCTGCTGGTAAAATATCGCTACTTGGCTATACGGGTAAAGTGAGCAGCAGTAGCAAGAATAAATTGCTTACAATACAAGCACCACCAGTAGATCCTGGTACGAATCCAAGTCCCTATGCGTGGGTATATAAAATCGAAAATGCGTTTAAAAAATGATGACAAAGATTGGGTTCATTGTTGCAATGTGTTTAACTATGGCTTCTACTGCTAAGGCACAAGAGATCACAGTACTTACGTACAATATTCGCCATGCAAAAAATATGCATGGGAATATTGAGCTGGATACACTTGCGGCATATATACTGGCACAAAACGCAGATGTGGTGGCCTTACAGGAAGTAGATAGTGTTTGCAATCGATCCTTGCGTATTGATATTATGAAAGAATTGGGGCAGCGTACGGGTATGTATTATTATTTTGGCAAAGCCATGGATTATGACGGAGGCGGTTATGGCGAAGGATTACTTACCCGTTGGCCGGTAGAAGCAATTGTTACGCAGCCGCTACCTTATCAACCCAATAAAAACAGAGAACCAAGAGCTGCGATTGAATGTATTCTGAGAACCCCCAATAATAAAAAAGTAAAAATTATCGCTACGCATTTGGATCACTTACGGGATTCAACGGATCGCATCCTGCAAACAAACCATTTGTATGCACTTTATAAAGAAGAGCCGCTGCCTTTTATCATAACAGGCGATTTGAATGCCCAGCCAGCGGAAGCTTCTATACAAAAGTTATTGGAAATAACACGATTACCTAAAGGAGATAAGAACCAGCCGAGTTTTCCGGCTGTAAGCCCAGTGAAAAAGATTGACTATATACTGGTTTCAAAAAATCATGCATGGAAAGATATCCGCTACGAAGTTTTAAGCGAAGAAGTTATTTCCGATCATCGCCCTGTTATGGCCAGGTTTGAACTACCGTAGGCACAACTTTTTAAAATATCCAGATATACAGATAAAAGGATAGATATATACCTGTGGATTTAGTAAATTTATAGTTCACTTTTTTTCAATTGTCATTTAACAATTGCGAAGGCCTGATGAAATTAGTACAATCAAAAGCAATTCTACTGGTAACGGGGATAGTAGTGATAGCTACAACGGTATATTTTTTTACTTCTCGCGAGGCGAAGGTAGATTTTAGTGCAGATGTAAAACCCATTTTAAATAGTAAATGTATTTCCTGCCACGGAGGTGTCACAGCCAAAGGTGGTTTTAGTGTATTGTTTCCAGAAGAAGCGCTGGGCAATACAGCCTCAGGAAAGCCTGCCATTATTCCCGGCAAGCCAGGTGCCAGCGAAATGATCAAGCGGCTTACCTCCAGCGATCCGGAAGAGCGAATGCCGTATAAGCATGCGCCGCTAAGTAAAGACGAAATTGGTATTTTAAAGAGATGGGTAAAACAAGGCGCTAAATGGCGCGATCACTGGGCCTATGTGGCAGTGGAAGAAACGGAAGTGCCGGTAATAGAAAGTGAATGGGCTACAACAACGATTGATAAGTTTGTTGCACAAAAACTGGAAGAAAAAAAACTGACACCTTCTCCACAAGCAGATAAGGCTACTTTGTTGCGTAGAGTAAGTCTTGATCTCATTGGTACATATCCCGGTGAAAAAATTGCTGATCAGTACTTAACGGATACAACAGCGAGTGCTTATGAACGATTGGTGGATTCATTACTTGCATCAGAGCGGTATGGTGAAAAATGGGCTTCTATGTGGCTGGATCTGGCTCGATATGCAGATACCAAAGGATATGAGTCTGACAATGGCAGGGAAATATGGAAATACAGGGATTGGGTGATCAAAGCCTTCAACAAGGATATGCCCTATGATCAATTTGTGACGGAGCAATTGGCCGGTGATCTTTTTCCGGATCCTACAGATGAACAGTTTATTGCAACGGGATTTAGCAGAAACTCAATGACCAATGATGAAGGGGGTACAGATAATGAAGAATTTCGCAATGCGGCGGTAATGGATAGAGTGAATACTACCTGGGAGGCATTGATGAGTACAACGTTTTCCTGCGTACAATGTCATAGCCATCCATATGACCCCTTTCGCCATGATGAATATTTTAAATTCATGGCCTACTTCAATAATACCAGAGATGAAGATGTACCCGGTGATTATCCATTGCTAAGAAATTATGACGATACGTTAAAGGCAGAGTTAATGAAAGTGGTGCAATGGGTAACGGCCAAAGGATCGCCACAGTTGGCTCAGCAGTTTAAACTTTTCCTGCGTACCTGGCAACCTTCGGTTAATTCTACTACGGCGGATAGTTTGCATAATGCTGTTATTGGTAATAATAACTATGCACTCATGGTGCGCAATCATTCCATTGCTCGCTTAAAAAAGGTAGATATACAAAATGCAAGTCAGCTTATCTGGAACTTTTATTCCAATAAACCTAATGGCATTTTGCAGATAAGAAAAGGGGCAGCTGACGGGCCGGTAATTGTATCTATCCCTATAAAACCCATGAATCAGTGGCGCAGAGAATCGGTAGCTTTTCCCCAACAGGAAGGAATACATGATCTCTTCCTTACGTATCAAAATAGCAGCATGCCTGCGGGAAGTGAAGATTTTGCTATTGTGTTTGACTGGTTAGCTTTTTTACCCTCATTACCCGGTAGTGATCAGCCGGGCTATGCTGGTATTAAGAATGCATTCTGGAAATTAGTAACAACCAATAATGTTACGACTACACCTGTGATGGTAGAAAATCCGCTGGCGATGTGGCGGACTACTAATGTTTTTGAAAGGGGCAACTGGCGTACGTTGGGTGAAGAAGTAAAACCGGCTGTACCCGCATCATTGGCCTACGCAATGCCAGCCGATGTGCCGGCTAATCGTTTAGGCCTGGCGCAATGGTTTACTAATAAAAAAAATCCACTGGTATCACGTACGCTGATCAATCGCTTGTGGGAGCAACTGTTTGGTACGGGTATCGTAGAAACGCTGGAAGATATGGGTACGCAAGGATTACCGCCTACACATAAGGAGTTGCTGGATTACCTTTCCTGGCAGTTTATGTACAATGCCAACTGGAGTATAAAAGCAATGATAAAGAAAATGGTGATGAGTGCTACCTACCGCCAGGACAGCCGCCTTACGGATGAAATGCGGGAGAAAGATTTGTTCAATCGGTATTATGCCCGTGGCCCGCGCCTTCGTTTAAGTGCAGAGCAGTTAAGAGATCAGCATCTTTATATCAGTGGATTGCTAAGTGATAAAATGTATGGCCCGGGTGTAATGCCCTGGCAACCGGAAGGTATTTGGCTATCGCCGTATAATGGTGCAAGATGGCAACAAAGTACTGATGGCGATCAATATCGCCGCGCCGTGTACACTTATTGGAAAAGAAGTTCGCCCTATCCTTCCATGATAAGTTTTGATGGTGTGCAGCGAGTGGTATGCAATGCCCGCCGTATCCGTACCAATACACCTTTACAGGCATTGGTAACGCTCAACGATTCTGCTTACTTAGACATGGCTAGGCATTTTGCTAAAAAAATAATGAAAGAAGAAACGAGCCTGGAAAAGCAAATGGATAAAGCCTATGAAAGAATGTTGTACAAAAAAATACCGGTTCCTAAGCAGCAGGTGTTTACCGGGCTCTATCAGCAGGCATACAATGAGTTTGTGAAAGACAAGCAAAAGATGAATGAAATGTTGGGGAGTGAAGACAAAGAAAATACAGCGGCTATGGCTGCCATGGTAGTTGTGGCCAATGCGCTATTAAATATTGATGAAGTTGTAATGAAAAATTGATCATACCTTTTAAAAAATAATAATTCTAACAAATGAGCAATCACAAGTCAAGAAGAAAATTTATCCACCAGTTTGCTGCGGGGCTGGCCGGAGCAGCATTAGTTCCGGAACTGGCCATGGCCAATGCCAATAACCAAGTTTCGTTGAAAAGAGAAGTGTTGCAAAGAACAGATCGTTTCAGTGCAAACAATGCTATTCAGGTTGCACTAATAGGAGCCGGTGGTATGGGTATAGCAGATGCTAATACAGCCATCATGGTGCCCGGTGTAAAGATTGTAGCCGCTTGTGATTTATATGATGGGCGACTCATAGATGCGAAAAAAAGATATGGCAATGATATTTTTACTACAAGAGATTACCGGGAAATAGTTAATAGAAAAGATATTGATGCCGTTATTGTAGCTACTGCCGATCACTGGCACAAAGATATTTCTGTTGCCGCGATGAATGCCGGCAAATCCGTGTATTGCGAAAAGCCAATGGTACATAGTGTAGGTGAAGGAGCGGCTGTAGTAGAAGCACAACGGAAAAATAAAGTAGTGTTTGAAGTAGGTAGCCAGGGGGTAAGTTCATTAGGCAATGAAAAAGCGAAAGAACTTTTAGCTGCCGGCGCTATTGGTAAACTTAACTATGCAGAAGGATTTTGGGCACGCAATAGTCCGGAAGGAGCCTGGCAATATACCATCCCTGCCGATGGCAGTGAGAAAACGGTAGATTGGAAATCATTCTTACATGGCAACCCGTCAATACCTTTTGATGCCAAGCGTTTCTTCCGCTGGCGTTGTTACAAAGATTATGGTACAGGTGTATCCGGCGATTTGTTTGTGCACCTTTTTTCCAGCCTGCATTTTATTACCAATTCAAAAGGTCCGCAAAAAATTATGGCGATGGGCGGCTTGCGCTATTGGAAAGATGGAAGAGAAGTGCCGGATGTATTGATGGGTATGTTTGATTATGCAGAAACACCGGAGCATCCTGCATTCAATTTATCTCTGCGGGTAAACTTTGTAGATGGTACGGCAGATAGTACTTACCTGCGCCTGGTAGGTAGCGAAGGTAGTATGAATGTAGAATGGGATCGTGTTACGCTGTATCGCAATAAAGGATATTCTGGCGAAAATGATCCGCTGATGGCTACCAAACTCAATCAGCAAAACGGAGGGTATGAGCGTAAGCGTATGTTGCCGCCGGATACCACTGTGTACAATGCAGAGAAAGGATACAAAGGAGCACACTACGATCATTTTCATAATTTCTTTACAGCTATACGCGAAAAGAAAAGCGTAGTAGAAGATGCGTTGTTTGGATACAGAGCGGCGGCCCCGGCCTTGCTCTGTAACGATAGTTATTTTATCAATAAGGCCGTGGTATGGGATCCTGAAAAATTAAAAGTAGTAGGATAAGCAGTGGGGAGCCGACTGTAATGCCCTGATGAAACAGTTGTTGCGACGCTCCGTTCAACTGCTGCAACACGATGAGACAATAATAAATAAAACAAAAAAATAAGCTGATGCTAAAAAAAATCATTTTTTCTTTACCAGTAATACTAAGTGCTATGGTTATGCTATCCTGTGGTGGTGAGCAAAAAGCTACTCCTGAATCGGTGAAAGACAATGAACTTACAGCTGCGGAAAAAGAAGCAGGATGGGAGTTGTTGTTTGATGGAAAAACAATGAATGGGTGGCGCATGTATCAGAATAAATCAGCTGACTGCTGGGATGTAAAAGATGGCTTATTATACTGCAAGGGTAGCGAAACGGATAAAAGTGATTTGCGGGCAGATATTATTAGCAACAATCAGTACGACAACTTCGAATTATCCGTAGAGTGGAAAATAGCACCGGAAGGTAACAGTGGAATCATGTACCATGTTACAGAAGATTCTGCAGCGGCCTACCTCACCGGTCCCGAGTATCAATTGATAGATGATGAAGGTTTCCCTCATCCGTTGGAAGACTGGCAAAAAACCGGTGCAGACTATGCGATGTACACAGCCACCAGCAGGCCTACAAAACCTGTAGGTGAATTTAATGTAACAAGAATTGTAGCCAACGGTCCTCATAGAGAATACTGGCTCAACGGAGAAAAAGTAGTAGAGTTTGAAGCCTGGTCAGCTGATTGGAATAAGCGTAAGGCAGAAGGAAAATGGAAAGATACGCCCAGCTATGGTATGAATAAACAAGGGCATATTTGCTTGCAGGATCATGGTAGTGGCGTGTGGTTTAAGAATATTAAATTAAGAAAGCTGTAAGGGTAGTGTTTCTGTAATGAATGAGCAATACAAATTGTTACTCATTATTCATTACTCATTACTGATTATTGACGCCTTAATTTTTTCAACATGACACAAAAAGAATTGAACGATCAGCGGTTGCTGAGAGAAGCAGAAGATGCAGTGAGAAAGATGCATACGCGTCGGCATTTCTTGAAAGAAAGTGCTATGGGGTTAGGAGCTTTGGCTATAGGTTCTATTCTGGGTTCCTGTGGGGCAAAAAAAACAGCAGCAGTCGGAAGCTCAGCTATAGCTTTTGATCCTGCACGACCTCTATTACCTAAAGCGCCACCTTTTGCCGGTAAGGCAAGAAGTGTAATTTATTTACACATGGCCGGTGCGCCCTCGCAGTTGGAATTATTTGATTATAAACCAGAGTTGGCTAAAGTAGATGGACAGGATTGTCCGCCTTCTTTTTTAGAAGGAAAACAATTTGCCTTTATTACCGGCGTACCTAAAATGTTAGGTCCGCAGGCAACATTTGCGCAGCATGGTCAAAGCGGAGCGTGGGTGAGTGAAAATCTTCCGCATTTTTCAACGTTGGTCGATGATGTTACGTTTGTAAAGTCGGTTACTACTGATCAGTTTAACCATGCACCCGCACAATTGCTAATGCATACAGGTAGTCCGCGATTAGGTAGGCCAAGTATCGGTAGCTGGGTTACCTATGGGCTGGGTACAGAAAATCAAAACCTGCCCGGCTTTGTTGTATTGACCAGTGGCGGTAGTTTTCCTGATGCGGGGAAGAGTGTATGGGGTAGTGGTTTTCTTCCTTCCGTATATCAGGGAGTGCAATGTCGCAGCGAAGGTGATCCGGTTTTATTTATCAATGATCCTAAAGGGATGAGCCGCGACTTGCGTAAGGCTTCTATTGATGCCATCAACGAAGCGAATCTGCAAGAATACAAAGAGTATAACGATCCCGAAATACTATCACGCATTTCTCAATACGAAATGGCTTATCGTATGCAGATTACAGCGCCGGAAGTAATGAATATTAATGATGAGCCGCAGTACATACATGATATGTATGGTACTAAACCGGGCAAAGCAAGTTTTGCCAATAATGTTTTACTAGCAAGAAAGCTGGTAGAAAAAGGCGTTCGCTTTGTACAGTTGTTTGACTGGGGCTGGGATGCACATGGTGATAATGCGAGCAATGCATTGAATGTGGGCATTATTAATAAATACAGAAGCATAGATAAACCAATTACCGCTTTGTTATTGGATTTAAAACAAAGAGGACTACTGGACGAAACACTAGTAGTATGGGGTGGTGAGTTTGGCCGCACGCCGATGATGGAAAACAGGAACGGTGCACAAAATCCGTATAAAGGAAGAGATCACCATACAGATGCATTTACCATTTGGATGGCGGGTGGCGGTATTAAAAAAGGATATAGCTATGGAGAAACAGATGAGATGGGATATACGGTAGTGAAGGGTAAGGTAAATCCATTTGATATACAGGCTACCATTCTCCATCAATTAGGATTCAATCACGAACAGTTTACGTATCCTTTTCAGGGAAGACCCTTCCGGCTTACGGATGTAGAAGGACATGTTATCCATGATATACTTGCTTGATAAAAATATATGAAACGTAGAAAATTTTTAACGATAGCATCAGCCTCTTCTGCATCGCTGCTCCTATCTTCTTTTGACAAGGTAGTAGCACCACTTAATAAGTTGCCCGCTACAAAAGGATATGCTGTAAAAATAATGGCAACCGATTGGGGATTTATCGGTAGCAGAGATGCTTTTTGTGCTGCTGTAAAAAAGGAAGGATATGATGGAGTAGAAGTATGGTGGCCTACGGATGAGAAAGGACAGCAGGAGCTATTGAATGCTATCACTAAGCATGGTTTGCAAGTAGGTTTTTTATGCGGTGGCTGGCAGGCAGATTATAAAGAACATTTGGATACGTTTAAAAAAGTAACAACGGCGGCCGCAACACATTCGCAGTTGAAACCACTTTACATCAACTGCCATTCCGGGCGAGATTACTATAGTCTGGAAGAAAATACACCATTTATAGAACATACGATTAAGCTCAATAAATCTTCCGGTGTGCCCGTTTATCATGAAACCCACCGGGGACGTATTTTATTTGCAGCGCATATTACAAAGCAGTACCTGGAAAAATTTAAAGACTTACAACTTACATTAGATATATCGCACTGGTGCAATGTGCATGAAAGCTTATTGGGCGATCAACAGGCAACGGTAGCTGCTGCCTTGAAAAAAACAG
This sequence comes from uncultured Citrobacter sp., assembly GCA_964588445.1. Classification (GTDB taxonomy): domain Bacteria; phylum Bacteroidota; class Bacteroidia; order Chitinophagales; family Chitinophagaceae; genus CAZPPM01. The sequence continues at coordinate 1,817 of CAZPPM010000003.1, read as the reverse complement.
GTCATGTACATGCAAGAGTAGGCCATGCCGAAGGCCCGCAAGTAAATGATCCGCGAGCACCGGAATGGGCGGCTGCTGTACAACAACATATAGACTGGTGGGATACGATTGCAGCACAAAAAAGAGCTGCGGGAGAAGTGATGACTATCTTAACAGAGTTTGGCCCACCCGATTATTTACCCGCATTGCCATACACCCGGCAGCCGGTAGCTAATCAATGGGAGATTAATGCGCACATGATGGATATGTTGAGAAAAAGATACCAGTGAGAAATAGTGCTAACGCTATTGGTAAGCCCGGAAAATGCATCCAACGATAAAAAATTAAAACGCCATTCTAGAGTTAAAAGGCTAAAAGCATGATGCTATCTATACCTGATTTTATAGGCCGCTTTCATCCCGTGTTAGTCCACTTACCTATAGGTATATTGGTATTAGCTTGTTTTTTTCAATGGTTAACGAGCAAGCATCGTTTTGCTTCGCTGCAGCCGGCTATACCAGTTATGTTTTTTTGGGGAATGATGGGCGCTATTGTTTCCTGCATAAGTGGCTACTTATTGGCACAGTCTGGCGATTATGAAGGGGTTCTTTTAAATAGACATCAATGGATGGGGATTGCTACGGCAATAGCTGCGGGACTGCTCGTTCTATTATATCGTTTTCATATAAGCGAAAGGATTGCTCGTTGGGTATCGTTACTTATTCTGAGCTTGATTACCATTACAGGGCACTTAGGGGGAACGCTTACGCATGGCGAAGGTTATTTAACGTCGGCATTAAATGGCGCAAGCGCTGGTGGATTACAGCCGATACCTAATATTCAGGAAGCCGTTGTATATACAGCTATCGTACAGCCTGTTTTACAGAGCAAATGCTACAGTTGTCACGGTCCTTCTAAGCAAAAAGGAAAGTTGCGCTTAGATCAACCGGAGTTTATTTTAAAAGGAGGAGAAGAAGGTAAAGCTGTGGTAGCCGGTAAGCCCGAAGAAAGTGAAATGATTCGACGTATTTTATTGCCATTGGAAGATAAGGATCATATGGCGCCCAAAGAAAAACCACAACTGACAACGGCAGAGTTGAGCTTGTTGCAATGGTGGGTAAATACCGGAGCTGATTTTTCTAAGAAAGTAAAGGACCTGCCACAAGACGAAGAGATAAAGCCTGTATTACTGGCTTTGCAAAGCGGGGCCGCTATGCATACGGATGAAAAGAAGCCAATTGATATTCCGAATGAAGAAGTAAATCCCGGCGATACAGCTTTGATAAATCAATTGCATAGAGAAGGCGTGGTGATAATACCTGTAGCTCGCAACAGTAATTATCTTTCTGTAAATTTTGTAACAGTGATAGAAGATGCCGATCGGTTCATTCAACAGTTGGAGCCGTTAGCAAAGCAAATCATTTGGATAAAAATGGACGATGTAGTACTTTCTGATAAAAGCTGGGAAGTGATAGGAAAGCTACAGGCAGTAAGGAGGCTACAAATTCGTAACACAAATATCACAGACCAGTCGATAAAAAATCTGGTTACTTTGCAACAGTTGTCATCGCTAAATATTACGGGCACCAAAGTGACCGCAGCAGGATTGCAGGCATTGACGGGATTAAAAAAGCTAAAGAATATTTATTTACACCAATCGGGCATTGGCGCAACAGACTGGCAGTTGTTACGACAAGCTTTTCCCGCTGCTACGCTGGATACAGGCGGCTATGTAGTGCCTATATTAGCAACGGACACTACGATTGTAAAAATGCCTTGATTCCTTCTTTTATTGGTTATCAATTTTTTTGATAGCAATAGGGTTAACCGGATCAGAA
>CAZPPM010000002.1:0-60371 GCA_964588445.1 uncultured Citrobacter sp. | reverse complement strand
CAACATAGCAGGTAAAATGTACGCTGCTTACAATCATATCATCATCCCAGGTACCGTGGTTATCATTAAAGTGCATGTGATAAAGCAGGTTGCCTGCTCTTTTTGCCAACACCACGGCTTCTGCTACATTTTCTCCTGCATAAAAACTGTGGCCTGTATCTATAGTAACCCCTACATTGTCACAGCCGGTTTCTTTTGCAGCCAATATTGTATCGGCCATACGGGCATGATAAGAAAAGTTTCTGGGTTCTTTGGGCTTATACTCCAATGCAAAACGAAGTGAAGGAAATTCTGTAGCGATGGTTCTTGTTGCTTCTGTAAGCCAGGTGCGCTCTTTATCGTAATCTGTTGCCAGCAAATAATCATAACCATCCTGTCCCAGCCAAAGATTTACAATACCGCATTCCATTGCCAAAGCCACTTCACTCATTTGTCGCAAATAATCCAGCGCAGCTTGTCTCACTTTTGCATCTATGCTGGTTATACTTCCTTTTCCAAAAAGAGGATTGCCAAACGTATCTGGAATAATACTGGCACAGGCCACACCTGCATCATCCAGTCTTTTTTTCATATCAGTTACATTATCCGGCCGTATATCCCAAGTACCCACCAATTCAATACCCTGAATATGGGGCATTTTCTCCAATGCCATTTTCAGCATTTCTTCAGAACTCGGATTCACTTTATAGCCTGTACAAAAACGGTCGCGGGTATTTCCTAAATTTCCCAGAATGATTGCGTACTTATTATTCATGGCAGCAATTTATCATTTTGTTGTAAAAGAGTATAGTTAATTCGTCCTTACATTTTCCATTCATAATTTTTCCAGCGGCTCATCACTTTCCCCAATTCGTCCACCTGATCATCACTGATGGGAACCATGGTACCCAATGATGTGGACAAGGCCAATGATTTAGCACTAAATTCTGCTACTTCTAAGTAGTCAAACGCTTGTAATAATTTACTTCCTGTTACAATTACACATTCGTTCTTCACTATTACCACAGGCGTTTCTGTTGAAATAATAGAAGGAATCACATTGCTTCCGGCAAACTGATCGCCAAAGTCCACCATGCGTACATCCTGCAGATAGATCCAGGTTTCAGGTATAGTTCTTACATTGAACTCGGCCCCTGTTATGGCAAAGGAAGTAAGATAGGCCGGCTGTGTTAAAATTATCGCATTGATATCCGGATGTTGCTCGTAAATGCGTTGATGCAGATGTGCAGAAGCATCGGGTACTTTTCCTTCTTCTCTCTTTCCTTTACTTACTTGCACCAAATCATCCGAATCGATATCCCACTTGGATATATTACCAGGGGTAATGATAAAATCATTATCATTCGTCCTTACCGATATCGAACCAAATGCTCCCAGCATTAATCCTTGCTTACAGGCTCTTCTTACAATCTTACATACCTCTAGTCTTTTTTCCCGTTCTATCGAGGAGTAGGTAAAAGAAGAAAGCTCAGGCAAGGCGGCAGGTAGCTGCGCTGCATAGGCTTCAATCTGATTATCTGTTAAATAATGCGGACGACCCAGCATGTTGGCATAAATGATCGATCGCGAAGTAATTTCGATGGATTCAAACTTTTGATAGGCATCAGAAATATTGGCCCCGCCAATAACTGTTCCGTGGTTTTCCATAATTACCACCGACACCCCTTTTTTAAACTCTCTCGCAATACTATCGCCCAATGCGGCTGTTCCCGGTAATGCATAAGTCGCATACCCTATTTCGCCACATAAAGAGCGAGACTGGGGTAAGATGTTTGTGTCAGGAGTTTTACGCACAATACTAAAAGCCACTAGTCCTGGAGGGTGCGCATGTACCACCGCTTTAATATCCGGGCGCTCATTGTAAATGGCTAAATGAAAGGGGTACTCTGAAGAAGGTTTATGATCACCTACAACTGTTCCGTCTTTTTTTACACAAACAATATCGGAAGGCTTCATTAAGCCCTTGTCAACACCCGTAGGGGTAATCCATATATCTCCGTTATCATCCAGTATTGATAAATTCCCTCCAGAAGTGGTAGTTAAAACCCTGTCGTAAATGCGTTGCATTATCAGGGTAATCTGATCACGAGGGTGCATTGTTTTTGTATTCAGCAAGCTATCCATATATCGTTGGTCCAAATTTAAAGTTCTAACTCAACAAACTTAAAAACGCATCGCCTCTTTTCTATCCTGTTTTGACCTGAATAGATAAATTATTTAAAAAAATGAGTGCCAGCCATGTATATTATTCGCAATAACACTAATTTGACCCCTCAATTACGTCTCTTATACAAAAGTTAGTTGCCAAGTGAAAAAACAAAAGTTAATTGATCTGATTTCAGTAGACCCGTATTCCAGCACTTCTAAGTATTTACAAATAGTAAATGCCGTATTGAAAGAAATAGAAAAAGGGAATATCAAAGCGGGCGATAATATGCCCTCTATAAACGAGTTGAGTATAGAATTGGATATTGCCCGTGATACTGTGGAACGAGGCTATAAACACCTGCGTCGTATTGGCGTTATCAATGCTGTTCCGCGCAGGGGCTATTTTATTGAGAATACTGAATTCAGAAGACCTCTAAATGTCTTTTTATTATTCAATAAACTTAGTACGCCAAAGAAAACAGTTTACGACTCTTTTGTGAATGAATTGGGCGACAAAGCTGGTATTGACTTTTACATTTACAACAACGATTTCCACCTTTTCAAAAGGTTATTAAGCAATAACAAAGATCACTATACACACTTTGTTATTATTCCACATTTTATTGAAGGGGGAGATTCGGCGCATGAAATCATCAACTCCATCCCCAAAGACAAATTGCTGTTGATGGACAATCTTCTACCCAAAGTAACGGGTGAGTACGGCGCTGTGTACATCGATTTTGAAAATGATATTTATCAATCATTGAATGATGCTATAGAACCTTTGGAAAAATACCATACACTGAAAATTATTTTTCCCGATCATAGTTACTATCCCAAAGAAATTCTTAAGGGCTTTACCCACTTTTGTCAGGACTATGCTTTTCAGTACAAAATCATTAGCACAGTAGATCAGGAAGAGATAAAAGAAGGAGAAGTATATATCAATATGATTGAAGAAGATCTAGTAACACTGGTAGAGAAAATAAGAACCACTTCATTGAAAATAGGCAAACAGGTAGGCATTATCTCTTATAACGAAACCCCCATCAAGCGGGTAGTACATCAGGGCATTACTACTATATCATCAGATTTTCATGAAATGGGTATAATGGCAGCACAAGCTGTTCTATCGGGCTCTACGGAGAAACAAAAAGTTCCTTTTAAACTTACGCTCCGAGCATCGTTATAATAAAATCTGTTACTTCATATTACCCTATCAACGAATAGGCTTTCGGTATTCGACTTCGGACCAATTTCCGATCCCAATAATAGGCTTCGCAAATTCAAAGCACTTATCTTCTTCGTCCGTACCCATACAGCGGAATACGCACCAAACTGGCTTTCTTCCCAGAGGTTTATCTTCATCATCTGGATAACGACGAAGTCCTAAACGTAGCCCCCCATCAAAACGATAGTCTCGCCAACTTTGATAATGAAACACTTTTACATTTTTTAGTGGCTTCATTTTCTTCCATACATAAGCCATGCTTGCTGCCTGATCCAATAATGCCTGTTCTGAGTAATCTCTGGAATTAGGTCCTTGTTCACTCAAGTATAACAAACGGATATCTTTCCCTCTAAAAAAAGTGTGCGGTTGGCTTACCCATGCATCAATTACCTCGACATTTTTAAATGTGATCATTTGTGTTGTGAAACTAAAATCAGCACGTTCGTCCAACCAAGTTCTAGGCTCAAATAACGATTGTGGAAAAGGATGATAGCCTATCCCCCAATCGAAGTCTCCCTCTAGTTGAGAGTAATTCAGAAGTATTTCCACTAGCTGCTTGGGTCTATAAAATCGCTTTACAGGTGCCCAATCCCAATCATGAGTCAGCGAGATTAAGGTTCTCGCATGTGCATTATACTTTTTTGCCGTCAGGTGAATCATACGCATAGAGACATGATAGGCATCCATATACAGCCGTGAATCTTTTTCACCCATATTTGTCCATGTCCATCCCGCATCTACTTCGTTTTGTGCAATCCAATGATGAATACGACCATAACGCTTATCTGGTCGGCTATAGCGGGATACAAGAAATTCCAGTGCAGCGCCATAATACTCCATCCCTTTATCATCAAATACATTTGGCATGCAATACACACCGGCAGGATCACAATCAGGATGCGCCATTAATGCACCAACGATAGTATCAGTAAACTGAAAAGCCTGATCGACTAAGATAATAGCAGAAACAATAAGTTTTTTATCAGCCGCCGCTATCATTGTTTTATCTAATTGATCCGCCCAAGAGCGGTTTACATGATACGTTTTCCCATTGTACTGAAAAGGAAATGTTGTATCAGCAGCAGTACTATTAAGCAAACCTCTCAACCAAATATTAACGGTAACGCTACCTACCCCCAGCGAATCGATATCCGCAACCATTTCGGAATCTTTTGCATTAAAATCCCCCAGCCCCTTTCTATTAATAGGCTGCTCGTCAGGTAAAGCATATTGCGGAGTTATATTATCCGGGTAATGAACATGAGACACTGCTATTATTTTTCCTTCCTTCTTCTCAACAATTGCCCATTTTGAAAACAAAGCGTCTCTTTTACTTTTTCCTTTCTTTACATACCGCTTCACTTTGAGTAGAAATGATCCGGCAGCATTTAGTTTGAACATTCGTCTCGTTTCTATTTCTCTATGTGCACGGGTAGAGACAGGAAGTTCTGCTAGGTAGAAATCTCCTTTACTTTTTAAAGAACCTGAAACAACTATCTGCTTGGGAGCTACCGTAACATCATCAATCTTATGCTGAAAGCTTTTCAACAAATACTTCTCTAGCTGCTCCAATTCTTTTTCATCTCTCCTCTTGTTTAATTCGCTATTAGCCATTTGTTGCAATTCAAAGGCATTCATTGATCGAAAACGAATATTGCGAAGTTGCATGCGATAACCTGGCCTTTTCCCAAGTCGGAACCTCAATACATCCCCCTTCTTACCCCAAACTTTTCTTTCATCAGTTAGATTTACTGAAAAAAGAGACCACCCTTCCATAATGCTAAGCTCCGAGGAAATAGATGCGACTCGTTCTCCTCCCGACTCTAAAATTATTTCCCAGTCATCTAAAAAAATAGGAGAAAAATAATCAAACGAAAGCTGAGTAAAATCAACGGGCAAATCTTCATCAAGCGGTGCAAAAGAAAGTATAGGCCGTTCTCCTTCTGTAAATATTTCGTAGGTAATATCTACCTGTATTAGCTTAATATCTTGTTTATTATCCGTCTCTGGCTGAATAAAAAATGGAGAAGCCGGATTTTGTGCTATGGCTATACTTTGAACTCCAAAAATAACAAGTATGTAATATAGTTTTCTCATTTGCATAAAACCTGAACTACCCGCATTTAATCAACTTAGTTAGCCATATAATATTATCTAACAAGTTTTGCTCAATACGCAAAACCTAAACGACCTATTGGCGCACTATCACCCGTGATATAATAATCCATGATATCATCGTAGTGTGTTACATTATCCGCCACTTTAAACTCAAAGGAAATATTTTTTGCACTCATCCCTATCGCTTTTAAGGGTATAGCTATCTGCATTACATTTCCTTTCACACTATACTTTGCCTGCCCGGCATCTTTCCAGGTATATCCTCCTGTTGATTGCTCTACAGAAGTCAAACCCGTATTTACCGGCTTACGGTTTAGAATGTATTGATACCCTGCAAAAGAATTCTTCCCCTTTCTAGTGTTTAATAAAACATTCATCCAGTTAAGATCTTTGCCATTATAAGCTGTTACAGCCTCTTTTGTTTTTATAAAAAAATAAACCTGCTTATTATCATGCGCCACTTTTATCTCTGTAATATCATTTCGATTACTATTATCTGTATAGGTAGACGTTCCACTAGCGTTGGAAAAATTACGGCTTAGTGCATCTCCGGCTACATCTACATATACCGCTTTCACGTTCATCCAATCTGCCTCTGTAGCTTTTGTTATATCAATTGTCTTCCTTACATGAGTGGCGGGTTTACCTTCTACCAACTTGAACTTTCTGATATTCCGTGCCAGCTGCAGATAAAAATTATCCCCGTATCCACCCTTCATCATTTCAATATCCCGAGAATATTCATGATTGTATACATCCACAAAAAACACTCGATCTCTACCGTGTTCATTTGCATATTTAATTGCCATCCACTCATTAAAAGAGGTAATCAAAATATTATTTATGGGTTCTTTGCTTTGAAAAACAGCATCCCACATGGTTTGAAAGCTAGTGCCGGCTTTCCAATCTTTCTCCACCTGCTTTGTTGCGTTATTATATCCCCGGCTACTTTCCGGATGCATAGAACTTGCATCTATCACTGAGTGACTATGCTGCGCTACTGGCACGGCTACTGTGCCGTTATGATTCCATTGCGGGTATTGCCAACTCATCCAAGGGATAGAGCTAGGGTTATAATCTCCGTTAGGCCATTGGGACTCTCTTACATCGAAATACTCCTGCATGGCTGGTTTAATAAAATCGGAAAACTCATGGTACTTTGTCATATCCGAAGCTTTTCCGTTCTTCTCTGTGATACCAATAATCATAGGCTTACCCTTTGGGCTAAACCATAACTTTTCATACCTACCCGATTTGTAAAACTGATTATATAAATCATCTACTGTAGCGCCTGAGGAACTATTGGTATAAAAAACAACCTGGGGTATTTTAAATCCCTGCTTCATAAATTGTTCTAATATCTGTAGCAGGTTTTTTATTGACTCTGTGTACACCACCCTGTTGGTAGCATCAATGCATAAATAATCAACCCCTGCATTCGTCAATAGCTCAATATGCCGTGTAACTACCCAGGGATCGCTCATGCTATAGTAGCCATACAAAGGCTCTCCCCAAAAATGAAACTCCTTTAACGGACTTTCCGGCGTGCCTGCCGTATCGTGTAAAGCCTTGGGATTAGTGTCTAATAATTTTTGAATATCATATATTCCTTTTTGCCCACCTTTATGCTGGCCCAGCCATAACGAATAAAAAACACCTACTGTTTTCTTTTCCTGTTGCTCCCCTATAGCAGCACCAAAACTTCTACCCAACGCATCTGTTGCTACTAGTTTTAAATTAGAATTACTAGCTTTTGCTTGCAATGAAGAACCATCACTTTCTTTTTGAGCAATCGCGGGAGTCAACACGATACTTCCCGCTAGCAAAAAGAAAAAAAACTTACACCTATTCATATTTATTTCGTTTTATTGTACTACTCTTTTATGACTTAGTTTATTATTCCATCTTCTTATTGCAACCAGGCTGATCGCAAACTACGCACATCAGCCTTTATTACTGTAATAGTAGTATTGGCTGTAAGGGATAGTCCCGGCTTACCCTCTTCGGGCATATAGCAGGTCGTCATTACCACTTCACCGTCGTTACCAAATATTTCAATACTTGTGCGATCAATTAACACCCGAAGTTTGATTTTTCCTTCAACTGATTTTAAAGGAGCTTTATTCGGATGAGGTGGCATTAAAAATTCAGGAACACCAGAAGCTACCAAACTTCCGGCTGCCGAAAGCTCTTGCAAAGCTGCATCATAAGTTATCGCTACTCCTTGCCACCCCAAACTAACTGTGCTTGCTTTATTAATATCTATTTCCAGTTCAATATCATATAACTCCTGTCTGAGATCACTAAATAGATTGCTACCGGGTTGTACTATCTGCTTATGCCAGCTCCATGTTTTATCATAGAGCTTTTCAATTTCCCGAACCGGCATACGAAAAGCTTTAATACCATCGGGGGTGGTACGCAGCGTAAGCTCGTTAGGAAAAGTCATTTGTTGATTAAATGGCATGCCCGGATATTGTGGTGAAGCCATCCATGCAATCAGTAAGCTTCTGCCATCTGTCACATTGCTCCATGTTTGAGCAGCATAATAATGTGCACCATATTCTCCCCGTTGTGTCTTTGTTTCAGTCGTAAATTTTTTTCCATCAAATGAGCCAATTATGTAGTTCCCGTTTGCGCCAAAGAATATCCATTTTCTGTTAGCCGGATTACCATCTACCGCCAGCGGCTCAAAGCCCGGACATTCCGAAACACCTTCTAATGTTATTGTCTCAAGATGCTGCCATTCTTTTAAATCGGAGGAGGAAAAAATAGCATAATCATTATCTTTCATAAACAAAGACATAATCCACTGTCCTGAAAGATCATCCCACACAACTTTAGGATCACGATTGCCATCCGACATAGTACGGATAATCGGATTTTGATCGTAATAGGTAAATGTTTTTCCTCCATCTGTGCTATAGGCAATACATTGAACAAAGCGTGTCCCGATAACAGTATCTCCGGCACCAATAGTTGTCATAAAAGCAACAATCGGCTTTTCCTCTCCTACCTGAAAACCTGTTACATTATTTATATCGACTACTGCTGAGCCAGACCAAACACCTCCCCACATTTTATGCGGCGTAATGTGATCGTCCGTTTGCTCCCAATGAACTAAATCCTTACTAATAGCATGCCCCCAATCTTTATTATTGGCAGGACGGTACGGATAACCCCAGCATTGAAAAAACAAATGATATTCTCCATTATGATATACCAATCCGTTGGGATCATTCAATCCATTTTTTTTAGCAGAAAAATGAAACTGCGGCCTGTACTTCTCTGAATAATATGATGCTCGCCCATCTGTCAGTTTTTTTACACCAGAAAATTGTTGTACTTCTTTATCTTCTAAGGATCGTTTCCATATAACTACGTGATCCAACAAACCTTCAAACCAATAAGCTACATCCTCATCCGTAACGGATCCATATCCTACAGGATCTTTGTATTGAGCGCCTATAAGAAGAGGTTTACGATTCCAGTTACGCAACTCTCCTATCGCTACTTCATCATCAACCAACGAGCCATTAACAAATAATTCAGCTTTCTTTCCATTCAGGCGAACAATAATATCCTGCCAGTCATATAGCTGCTCTTTCGGTAGTACGTACTTCAAATAATGTGCTCCGGTAATATGATCATTTCCTACAATTGCCTCTACCACTACAGCATCGCCCACTCTGTTCAAAGCAATACTATATGCAACACTCTGAGCGGTGCCCGCCTTATTTATGATAGGAGTATATCCTTTTATAGTATCTACTTTTACTCTTACCAGAATTGAAATCACTGATCCGGAAAAATTGAGTTCTTCGTCTGCGCCTTGGCCGGCAGAAAACCAGCCTCGCATAAACCGAGCTGCTATTCCATCACCCCCTCTTAATTTTGATGCTTTTTTTTCCTCTTTCTCTAGTTTTGTAAAAGCGATATTTCCATGCAATGTCAGCTGGCTATTTACTTTTGTTTTATCATTTAAATCGCCAAAATTCCAAACTGCTATAGCGTCATTGAAATTGGCTCGCGAGTAGATAGAAATAATTAATGATAAAAAGCTTACTATGAGTTTAGCACTATTCATTTTTTACATTAAACCGACTGACCCTATTCGATAGTAGTTTTTGTTGATTCTAGGCCGAAATGATTAACAGTCGTAATAGCAATCTTTCCCGTATCATTCCACAACAATGTAATATCCGTTCTTAGATCCGGTAAGCGTAAAGGGTAAGCATCATCACCATTAGTATCGAAACTTTGATAACTTCCTGATGAAGGAAACCGGCCTACCAGTTGATTGTCTTTATAAATATTAAAATGACTAATCCCCGACTCCACATCTGCATCGGCTTTCCAAAATAGCTCTACCGTTACATTATGTCTTCTCTTCAACCGTACCGCATACGGTGCCGGCGGAGGAGTACGATCCACCACCGTTCCTGTAATAACATACTCCCGCCATTTAACAGCCGTAAGCGAGTCAGGAAGCCATGATGCATTTAATTTTTTTCCAGTATATCGATTATGAGGATAGATATTCAACGTTGTAGTATCGCCCAGCCATGCTTTTGTTTTATCCATTTCACGCATGGCCTTATAACCTCGGTCGCTCCCTTGAGGTAATCTTTGTTGCATAGCTGCTTCAAAAAAGGGAATGGCCATATAGCGCACATAACTATAGTTGTGATTTTGATAACGAGTATGCGCTATACTCACGAAGCCATCCTTACTTCTTAACTGTTGAAAGGTACGCAAGGCTGTTTCCCAGCAGCATGCATCTCCCTCTACACCTGCATGACGAATCATTACAGGAATGCGTATGGCTTGTTTGGGATAGTCAAAACTGGCGTTTAAACCAGGCGAATAGCTAAAAAGCGCCAATACTCTCTCTGGATATGCTGTCATTATAGCTTGTGCCCAATACCCACCACCTGAATGGCCCCATAGCAACCACGGAGCATCACCCAACTCTGCATGTTGTGTAGCAATTCCTATCTCGCGAAGTGTTTTTAACAAAGCCGTACCAGAACCAGAAGAAGGCTCCTTCCAATCGTGACAATTATTTTTTGCATACAAATCAGGTCCTACAATAGCCAGTTTCCATTTTTTGGCAAATGCCTGGTATTGGATATCAAATGCTGTAGAAAGACCCCGCCCTTCCATTGTGCAGCCATGTTGATGAATGAGCACTCCTTGAATAACATCAACGCCCTCTGGTATATAAACGGCGTACCGCGCTGAATCTATTGTATAACTTTTATCTACTTGCGTAATGACTACGACCTTTCCGTTGTCAAGTGTATAGCTTTCTATGCTGGATGGTGATTGCCTTGCTACTACCGAACCAGTGAAAATAAAAAAAGTGCTTAGTAAAAAACTGTTTTTTATTGTAGCTACATATTTATACATTTTAGAGATATCCATTACTAGTGATAAACTTTAGTTTTGTAAACCTGGGTTCAGTTAGTTTTACATCTCGTACATATAACTTAATCTTCCCATTGGCATTGATATCCCTGATGTATAATAAGACATAATATCTGACGGATCGTCAATACCAGTAGCTACTTTAAAATAAAACTTATTGTTGCCGTTAAGCCCTAATGCCGATTTAGGACATTCTATTTGTAGTATATTATCTTTCTGTACAAACTTAGCATTACCGCTTGCGGTTGTTTTAAAGCTGCCATTTAGTTTACCCACCGTTGCATCCCCATCTTTAAAACTTTCACCTATCAGGTACTCATAGCTTTCCCAACTTTTTAAGGACGGTTCGCCCGTGCCTACTAAAATATTTAACCAGTTGGCCTTACCGGCACTACTTGTAAAACGGCTTCTTGTACGAACAAAGAAGTAAACATTTTTATCGTCATGCGTAACTTTAATATCCAAGATATGGTTATCGGCAGCAGGCTTACTATAAATAACACTTGCTGTGGCCGATGCATTATCTCTGCTATTACGCTCCTTATTCATGTTAATACCAATGGCAGGCACATCATTCCATTGCGTAACCGCTTCATTAATATTAATTGTTTTTTTGACGCTAAACTTTTCTGCTTTACCCACTCCTTTATACCTGCGTATATTTTTAATCATTTGTATATAAAACGCATCTTCGTATCCGCCTTTCATGGGTTCTATGTCACGAGAATATTCTTTGTCAACAGCATCTACCATTACGTATTCATCCCAATAAATTTGTTTATACGCAATCCATTCGTTCCAACCGCCTATCGTAACCATGCGAGGATCGGATGCAATAGCATGATCCCATTGCCGTTGAAAAAAAGTGCCTTTATCTACATTGGCTGCAATGTTTGTTCTAGTGTCCGGATCCCAACCTCTACCCCAATTAATCATATTCTCTCTGGTTAACGAGAACGACATCGGTACAGAAGGATGGCTGGCAACGGTAACATTCATAATGCCATTATGCGATGGCTGTGGAAAAATCCATTCTACCCAAGGAAATCCATCGGGGTATACAGGATCGCTGGGCCATTGTGGTTTTTCAAAATGAAAAAAGTCTAAAATTTCTTGCGATAAAACGCCTGGTGTATAAGAATAATCAGACCTTGAAATAGATTCGTTTAGATCGTCTTGCGCATTTGTGTAAGCAATTATCATTGGCTTACCATTTACCCGATACCATGTATTGGGAAATAATCCGGGCTTATACAAATCTCTAAATACTTCTCTTGTAGTTTGAAAAGATTTTGAGTGCGTGTAAAATACAACTTTAGGGGGCGACCATCCCGCTTTTTGGTAATAATCAATTACACTTAATAATTTTAAAAAAACATTTTTATAAATGAAAGAGTTTGTAGCATCGAAGAAAATAAAATCTACACCCGCCACTGTTAGCATTTCAATTTGCTTGCGCATTACCCATATGTCGTCTGAGTTATAGTATCCCCAAAGTGGTTCGCCCCAAAAATGTGCTTGTCCACCGGGGCTTATAGCATTATCTTGAAAACTAGGATCTGTTAAAAGTCTTAATCCGTTGGGTCTTGCTAATATTTTTGTTGCATCATACAAACCACTTGCATAGGGCTGCCCTATCCATAACCAAAAGAACAAACCTACCTGCCTGTCATTTTTTAAAGAATCAATGCTGCCAAAGCTTCTGCCAAACTGATCTACACCTACTACATGCTTCATAGTAGGCTTTTGTGCTACCTCCGGATTTGTTGGAGGTGGTGGCGTACTCGGTGATACAGTTTTTTTACAGCTACTATTTATAACAATTACAAGCAGTAACGAAAAAGTTATCAAATTGCTTTTAACCTTCATCATAAGTTCATTCATTTTTATTGGTAAATGGCAGGAACGTCAACCAATGTTTGGTCAAACATTCTTTTTCCCCCTTTTTCGTTGGGGTGATGGTAAACCTGCCAGCCATAAGTAGTCGCATAATCTTCCCAGTACATCGTCGACTTATCCACTTCTTTTCCATCGCCAAGAAGTGAAGTGGCCAAATCAAACCGTACTCCCTGAACACCGGTTTTAGTGCGTACTTGATGTAATAATGCAGCTTCTGCTACCTGTGTACCGCTTTCATTAGCCGGTATATTGTTTAGTATTGGAATGGCTCCTTTTGATTTAATATAATCTACTAATTGTGTTAGCTTGGCTTCAGTATTGCCGCCATTGGTACCAATGGTAACCATTACATATTTAGCCTCTATATATGGCAACTCATTTTTAATATAATTTAATACCATATCTATGGTAGCGCCGCCACGTCCACTCGACATTGCATCGCCTCCTAACTTATTTATAATTTGCTGAGTCCACGCTTGTGAAAAATCGCTAGTTGGAAAATAGCCCTCCGGCTGTGTAATAGAATCTCCATACATCAACAGTTTTACTTTTTTCTTCAAGCCCACTACTCTTACATGCTTTACTATCATTGATGTACCGCTGGTTAAGCCAAAACAATAGTGATCCCATTGCATGCCTACCCCAAAACCAGGTTGCAAAACACCTTGCCCTGCTCCACCTTGGCCATCATTTACAGCTTCTATCTCTGCCGCCTCTCCTGTTTTTTCATCTACAATACGCAGTTTAGATGCTTGATAAATGTGATATACTTCTACCAAATATTCTTTGTTAGCTTGTAAAAAACTTGCTGTTTTTTCTTTTGCAGGACTTGTTGCTATTGATATACGTTTATTAGGTATATCTACATATGCATTAAAATCGCCTTCGCTACTGCGAAAAATAGCTTTGGCATCAGCGGAAAATTTTACACGGTATTGTACTTTTCTCTCTGCCAACGCATAAAACTTATCCAGCTTTACAATATTGCTTTTGCCCGTTACGGCCAGCCCTTCTGCGCTATACTGTGCAACACCATTCAATATCATCTCGGGAATAGGAGTTACGCTGCTTAAAAACTTTTCGTAAAGTACCGTTTGTGTGCTGTCTAATTCTATATCAGTTACGTTTGTCTCAATTACCTTACTAATGTTATCGTAGCTTACCGTAATAGTAGTTGTTCCGGCTTTTAACGCCTTTACTATCCCATTACTTACAGTTGCAATAGTATTATCTGCAGAACTCCATTTAAAAGAAGGTTGATTAACTAAAGCGGGCACAGCGGATGCTTTAATAAAGTCACTTTCCCCTACCCTCAAATCTAACGTTGTTTTATTTACGCTAATGCTAGTTAACTTATAGGTATTTTTTTCTTTACTTTTTTTACACCCTGCCGCCGCCACTGAGATGGAAAGCAGTAAAAAAAACAAGTTTGCGATTATTGAAATTTTACGAATCATGGAGTATAGATAATTTCTGTTTTTTCTGAAGCCAGATTAAAATGATTGACAGTACGTATACTAATGCTTGCATTGCTAGCTGCCCCACCCATAATTTTATATTTCATAGCAGGTACTTCAGTAGGCAGTGTGTTATCGCCGTTGGTATCGAACGTTTGGTAAGCCCCTACAGAAGGAAGGTGGCCAATTAAAGTGCCATCTTTAAAAATTTCGAATCGTAGTATACCCGATTCTATGTCTGCCTCTGCAGACCAGCTTACCTCTATGTCAGCGCCCGATTTTGTGATTTTTAAATTAGTCGGTGGTGGCGGTGGTGTTTTGTCTACAACTGTTCCTGTAGTTACATACTCTTTCCAGTTTTTGGCAGTAGCCTCATCCGGGAAAACACAAAGAGATTTTTTATCCCCTGTATAACTTGCTTCTTGGTACAACTCGTGTGTAAGCGTATCGCCCAACCATGTTTTGGTTACATCCAAATTATTCATAGTAGTGGCTCCATTAATAGGCAATCTTTGTTTCATAACTGCCTCATAAAAGGGAATGGCCATGTAGCGTATGTAACTAAAGTTGTGATTTTGTGTTTCGTTTAATGCAATACTTACAGGCGCATTTATACTTCTTAGTTTGCTAAATGCGTTAATAGAGGTTGCCTGACAAAGCACCCCTTCATCATTAGCATCGTTAGCGCCTGCGTGCCTTGTAAGCAGTGGAACATTCGCTGCTGCAGCCGGATAAGTCCATTGTGGATCAAAAGCAGGCGAATAACATACCGCTGCCATAATACGATGCGGATATGTTTTAACCATACCCAATACCCAATGCCCCCCACCGGAATGGCCCCATAACAACCAAGGAACGGTTTTTAATTCGGGGTGGTTGGATGCTACACCTGCATCGTTTAATACTTTTAATAAAGCATCGCCTGTTCCTGATTCTGGACTGCGCCAGCCTCCGCAATTACCGTACAGCGCTGTTTCTATGATAGCCAAATTCCATTTGCGGGCAAAAGCTCGGTATTGCAAATCGTAAGGTTTTGTAATACCAAACTGTTCCATACCACAACCATGCTGGATAACCAACACGCCTTGTAATTTTTCTGTTCTCGTAGGAATATATATGCCGTATTCAGCAGGATTGGCAAATGGGTAACTAGCCCCTTGTAGTGTAATGCGAAATACCGTATCGTTATATGTTGTACTGTTTGAGCTAGCAGGCTCTACTTTTACACTAAGTTTAGTATTGATACTTGCTGAGCTAACGGTAATAATCGTTTCACCAACAGCCACTGCTTTTACTAATCCATTATTTACAGTTGCAATAGCTGTATTAGCAGATACCCATTGAAAGCTAGGTTGATTAGCAGCCGCTGGTATAGCGACTGCTTTAACCTCAACGCCTTCTCCTACTTTTATACTTAAAGAAGTAGCACTTAACCTAATTCCTGTTAGTTCATAAGCTTTACTGTGGCTTTTTTTACAACTGCTTATTACAGCTACAAACAACAGTAGTGTTACAACTAATTTTACCTTTCTCTTTGTTTTCATAACTACTGAATTATATGCAGCTACCCTTTGCTTTACCTACACCAACATTGTAGAAAAGTCAGCATACTTAATACGAATGCGATACGCTGCTAGGGCACTTTAATAAGATTTACTTCTTTAATTGCTAACGATGACCAAGGAGTTCCATGACTGGAATATTGATCCAAAATACTGTAAACCACACCTATCTTAACTGTAGTTGTAGTAGTTACTTCAAAAACAGTTTCTATTGTTTTATTTGCATTGGTAGCAAGATCAATGTGTTTCACCGTACCCGCATCATTTGGAACATTAGCATAATCGGGTATATCCGCACCTGTCGTAACCACAGTATAAGCAGTTACCGGACCATCTACATTTCCAGTTCTTGTTTTTAAAGAATATTTTCCTGGTTGCAAGGTTACCGTTTGATACATTTTACCATTGTGTACCTCACTTAATCCCCAAACAGGCGCTATGAAAAAAGTAATAGAGCTGGGGTCGTAAGTATCATAAGATATATACGCAGCTACATTATGTGTCCAACCGGTAACTCGTTGCATTCTGTTAGCACCAACAGGAGAAAACCTGTCTGATCCATCGCTTGCAAAAGGAGCTTTGGCATTTATTAAACTCACCGGCGTAGTATTGATATAGTTGTCTATACCATTTTGTCCACTTACGTTCTGTAAATTGTAAGCATCTATCTCACCTATTTGTGCAAATGTTGCTGCATTATTCCACGAGCTTAATGCCGTTATACGGAGGAAAGTAGCTTGTTTAGTTTGATCCAAAGCTAAGCGTTGGCGCAAATAACTATCTGCCACATCTACCTCAACACCCGGATTCCAAGTAGTACCGTCATTGCTCAATTCAATCCTCAATTTTCTAACGGCGTTGCCTCCGTTTTGTGCATTTACATAATAAAATCCATCGATCGTTTTGGCACTTCCCATGTTTATTACTACCCAATGTGGAAACGCATTACCCGTTTCGGATTGCCATGTGGTAGCAATATCGTTATCAATTAGCATTGTCGCTTCTTTTCCATTTACTTCACTTGACGAGGAAGCAATTGTCCAGCTTTCTTTTACAAAATTAAATGTGAGTGCCTCTTTTAAATCAATGCTTGTCGTTTTAAATTCATCAATCGCCTCTATATATGGTTTGTAAGCAGAATAGTAATAAGAGGCTTTTGACGTGTCGATATTATTGATCGCTATACTTGTAGCACCTCTACTCATTAATACGCTATCTGCTACGCCGTTCGTATTGGTGAACAATATTCTTACCCCTACTTCATTTGTTAAGGCTTCTTCAAATAATAATTCTATTGAATTAGCGGAGTTATTAATTTGGTTCAACCATTTTCTTGGCGTTAAAGTTGCCTGATAGTTTGTACCATATATTCTTACTTTCACGGCACGAGGATCAGAAGTTTCTCCTTTTTCATTCGTTGTCACTACGCGTAAAAATTGTTCTTCTTCTTTCAATCCTTCCACTATTATAGATTGTACTGCACTTGCATCTGTTACGGTAAACTCTTCAAAATTACCCGTACCATAAAAAACTTTCCCGGTTTTTGCATCTTGTGGTACTATAAATTCTACCAAAGCGCGGTTGAATCCAGAAACTGCCGACAAGCCATCAACCGGAACAGGTGGAGCTACTTCATCTTTTTTACAACTGGCTATTACAAGTGTAAAAGATGCAAGCAGGATAGCGAAAGAGTGCATTCTTTTCATGTTCAAATATTTTTATCTAAATGATTTTTATTATAATCTATTGCCAAGCTAAAGGCTGTGTCATGCCGGTCATTTTTTTCGCATCTTCCAACGGTATTGGCATCACCAAATACTTATCGGTATAAGATTGATAGTCGCGAATTTTTTTACGTTGGTAGCTAAATCTACCATCACTACCTTTTGTAATACGCATACCCGTAACAAAACGATTCGTTTCGTTCAAAATTTTCCAACGACGCTGGTCTTGAAAGCGGTATTGCCCTTCTAAGCAAAACTCCACTCTACGTTCGTTGCGGATACGAGCTCTTAAAAACTCCTTGGTGTTTTGGAAACCCGGTACATTTTCTATTTTGGGTTGTCCGGCTCTTTCTCTCACCACATTCAATGCCGTAGCCGCACCACCTAGATTATCTAATTCGCACAACGCTTCTGCTCTTTGTAAATAAAACTCTGCTAAGCGGAAGAATACCCAATATGTATTCTGATGCCCGCTTGTACCACCTGGTCCCCAGAATTTAACTTGTTTATCTTTTCCACTATAGTAACCTGTACATGACCTTTGTGTTTCTTGGGAAATAACATCATTAAACCCATTACGACCACCTACAAATGTTTCAATAATATATGGCTGCGTACAGTTATAAGGAACGCCATAATCCATCATATTGTGAACGATATTGATGTAAAACCTCGCATCTCTGTTGGCATAAGGATCACCACCGGTTGCCTCACTATATCCTAGTGCTGCTGCACCTGGCGTTACAGTAATATTTGTACGAGTATTGTCATTATAGGTAACAGGCAATGCGCCATTTGTCATTTCAAATGCATCCACCAACTCCTGTGTAGGCGATTCTCCGCAATTCCACATATTCGCAATAGAAGCATATGGATAAGCCCCAACATTTACACCATTGGCATTATTGATATGTGAATTATCAGTCCAAGCTCTCCAAATTATTTCACTTACTGGTGTAGCAAATGGACCAACAAATAAACTCTTATAATCATCCATATCCACTAGCTGATAAGAGGATAATGCTAATACATCTTGCGCAGCATCTGCTGCACGTTGCCATTTTGTTCTATCGTTTTCAGGGTTATTTAATGGACTCGCATTGTATAATAATGCACGTGCACGAATAGAATAGGCAATACCGTTGTCTACTAATCTTGCTTCTTGTGGATTTCTTTTATCAGGTAAAATCCTAGAGTTGATAATTTCTAATAATTCTTCTTCCATTTTAGTTACGACCTCGTTATAAGTAGGACGCACTAAATCATTCCAGCCCATAAATGTGGGTTCAAATGGCTGATCAATCCATGGCATAGGTCCATAGAACTCTAATAATTGTAAATAATACCAACAACGCAATACTCTTGCTTCAGCTACCCATTGGTCTCTCAATTCTTGCGATAGCTGTCCCATATCCACCGTAGATTGTGGTATATATTTAATTGCATTATTTGCTAAACGAATGCCACGCCAGAAATCAGACCATAGCTGATCGTTAGGAGAAGACCAATCCCAGGTAATAACAGGATCAGATAAAGACAGTGCTCCGTTGTGCCATTTATAAGCATTGTATGTGGCAGCCCAAAACGCATTATCACTAAGCGTTTCTATCGGGTTCATTACAAACGATATTTGATCACGGGCTTGGTAAATTTCACCATATACCGCATCAATCAATCCTTTGGTGCGGCCGAAATTACTCAAAACTTTATCAATAGTAGTTTGTCCATCGGGCGTTTTTTCCAGCACCTTCTCGCAGCTACTTAGAACTACCAGTCCTAATACTACTATAAAGCTTAATCTTAACTTTTTCATAATATTCAAAATTTCTTAGTAAGCAGATTTTAGAATGATACGTTGATGCCAAAATTGTAGGCTTTGAAAACAGGATATAACAATTCATTGTTTTGTTCTGGATCCAAATATTTCACTGGGTATTTATCGAACGTGAGCAGGTTAAGGCCATTAGCATAAATACGAATGGACGAGGACCCGATTTTTCTTGATATACTAGTGGGTAGTGTATAACCTAGTTCAATATTCTTTAAACGGATATAGCTACCATCGGTGTACCAAAAATCAGAAGCTTGCTTGCTGGCACCACTACCTGGCTCTAAGCGTGGGTAGGTAATCGGCAAGCCTGCATCCACCCGTTCCTGGCTCCAGGCTTCTTTATGCCACTCGTTAAAGTTGTACGTTTCCCAAATTCGCTGTCCCATTAAAAAATAACTTCTGTTAGACACTCCTTGCCATAACATACTAAAATCAAAATTTTTGTAGCGTAAGCTGTACGCACCACCAAAAGTTAACTCAGGCATTTCCGGACTACCAATAGGCACCATATCCTCTTCGGTAATAATACCATCACCATTTGTGTCACGATACTTTAAATCGCCTACTTTAGGGGCAGTACCAATAGCTGACTGGTCATACCAATGATCTATTTCTTCTTGCGAGTTGAAGAAACCAGCCGTTGCGTAACCAAAAGGCTGCCCTAAACGGTAACCGGTGCTACGTAAGCGATGTGTGTATCCTTCTGGCAACAACACTTCACTCATGTATAAAATTTTATTACGGTTGAATGCGCCGTTTACCTTTACATCCATACGTAAATCTTTGTTGATACTTTTTTGGTACCCTAATACAATTTCAAACCCTTTATTCTCAATTTCTCCCGCATTTATTTTTGGAATGATGCCAGAATTATATACGCCTCCTGTACCAAACATACCGGTAGGTACTAACCCCGTTGCAGGGATTAAAATGTTATTCCGCCTCTCATAAAAAACATCTAAATCAAAACTAAAGTCTCCTAAAAATCTTGTCTCTAAACCAAAGTTTAATTTATTCGCTTTTTCCCAAACTAATTTATCATTGCCAATTTGGGCTTCGTAACTACCATTCCATAATGTTAGGAAAGCAAAACGAGAACCGTTCATATTATCATTACCCACTTGTCCGTAAGAAGCACGCAATTTGGCAAAAGATAACCAAGGTAACGCCCTGTTTACAAAGTCTTCGTTAGTAGCCACCCAACCAACTGATGCAGAAGGGAAGAAGCCCATTTTATGACCGGGTGCAAATTGTTCCGAACCATTGTAACCGAAGTTTACTTCAGCTAAATATTTATTTTGATACCCATAGGTTGCACGCCCAACTGTACCAATATAATTATAGGGCAATTGTATATTAATCGTGCGTTGATAGCGATTAAACAAGGCCATCCCTGATACTGTGTGTGGACCGAATGAGCGGCTATAGTTTAGCGACGCATCGATGTTCATTAAATTCCATTGTGATTGCGCTTGCGCATCAGACAATGAACTATTTGTGTTTGTTCCAGTTGTAACATAAACAACTGCATCCGGATCGTTAGGATCTTGCTTTGCTTCATACAATTGATAAGAGCGTTGTCTTATTTGTTGATTGACAGCAGTAGCATCGTAAGAAGCAACAATTCTTGCCGACAATCCTTTTGTAATGAAATCAAGTTTTTGCTCAGCACCCAATGATGCAGTAACCTGATTAGTCATGGTATTACGAAAACCAGAACGGTTGAGCATACCGTAAGGCACATTATTGATATTACCTCCCTTTAACGGTGTTGATAATACTTCACCATCAGGTGTTACATCATTATGATAATTGTTAGGCGTTTGTACTAACGAACCCATAATGACAGAATATCCATTTACATCACTTAAATATGCTGGGCTAAACGGCACAACCACCGGATCATTTTTCTTTTGCATGTAACCACTTACATTCAAAAACATTTTTAAAGAAGCATTTACATCGATATCAAAGTTGGACCTAAAGTTTACACGATTTGCCTTAGAAGTAGGATCATAATCGTACTCGTTAAATTTTTCTGTTTTAAAAATACCCTCTTGCGATAAAAATCCTACTGTAGTAAAGTAGCGCATTTTTTCATTGCCCCCACTTACGTTTACATTCACTCTTTTCATAGGAAAAGCATCTCTCATGAATTCGTTCACAAAATTTCTTACAGGATATAACTCTTTTGAATCGCCTAAGCGATAGTGCTCTAAAGCCACATCATCATAAATAGGAATACGGCCATTTTGTAATTCTACTTGGTTTGTTAGTAATGCATAATCATAAGCAGACGTCATTTTGGGCAAACGAGTAGGCGCCTGAAAACTTTGCTCCATGGTAACATCAATAACAGCTTTACCAGATTTACCCCGACGTGTAGTAACCATGATAACACCGTTTGCACCCCGTACACCATATACAGCCGTAGCAGATGCATCTTTCAAAATAGAAATAGTTTCTACTTCTCTTGGATCCAATGCCGTAAAATCTCTCTCCACTCCATCTACCAACATCAATGGTTGTTGACCATTGATGGTACTACGACCACGAATATAAAATTCCATGCTTTCACCACCCGGTACACCAGAACGCTGCAATACACTTAAGCCGGGTAGCCTACCCGCTAACGCTATACCAATATTAGCAGCAGGCGTTTGTTTTAAACCAGTAGCATTGATAGAAGAAATAGCAGCAACCACGCTTACTTTCTTTTGTTGCCCATACCCTACAACCACTACGTCTGACAATTCTTCCAGTTTAGAAACAAGCTTCATTACCAACACACCTGTACCGTCAACGGTTACTGTTGCCGTTTCATATCCAACGTGTGAGAAAACAAGGATGTCACCTACTTTAGCTTCAATACTAAATCTACCTTCATCATTTGTTGTAGCATTAACGATAGTTCCTCTTACAGAAATGCTGGCTCCGGCCACTGGAGCAGTAGTAGACGAATCAACTACTCTTCCTGTAACAGATGTGGCGTTTTGCGCTGAAAGCGTTACAGAAAAAATAAGGAAGAAAAGAAATAGCACACTTGATTTTAATGGGCCTAGTAAGCCCCTGCAATCGTTGTTCATACTTTTAAAAATTAGCTTTGGCAATACAAGAATTACTCAATTCAAGGATGAATTTATAAGCTTCTTTTTTTTTCCTTGACCTGATCTGTACCGAAAAACAAAAAAAAATTAAAACACGCAATTAAAAAACGAGAAAATTTAGCCTTACCACTACTTTATTTATCCTCCTTGATTTAGTGCAAAAATTAACATCTCTTTTATTGTAGTACATTTCTCTTTACAATATATACGTACAATAATCCTAGAATATTTTTTCTGCGAATAGATGTAAAACAAAAAAACTTATACTAAGTTCTCTCTTATCAACTTTTTATTTAAATCCAATAACACATATTTTTTACCTAACTATAGGTAAAAAATACCATTACACTACATCCCGCTAAACGGTTTCTCCCGGACTTATTCTGCCACAACTCCTAACCCACATCAAGATTATCACCCAACTTTTTCTTGTATTAAATAATTGCAGGAAGCCATTCTTGCTTTGAGGCATAAAAAAGTGAAAAACAAAAATCGCAAGAGTGTTTACTTTTTTTTACAGAGACCATTTTCTACAGAGCAAGAAGAAATAGATGAGCTTAGCTTGAAAAAAAGCGATTTTAATTTTGTGTTAACACACATCAACCAACTATGAATCTATTATAAAAATGGTATAAAGTACAATAGTGCTACTTGTCATACATAAAGCCTTTCCCAATTCTTTCGGAATTTTAGATACACACAATATTTATTCTCCGCCAACCCGCAAGCAGCAAATCAAACTGATAATAAGCTCTATGACAAGAGTGCATCAACCCTAACTAATTTAGTAAGACATATCCTATCGGCAATTTTTACGATTGAGCATCGAAAAATCTTTTTTAACCAGAGCCTATTCAATTAGATAATAGCTTATTGTGGGATAGCTACGATCAATAGATTTTGACAATCATTCACATGGAATCGCTGCTTTTTTGAGTTTAAAAAAATTTATTCAGCGGAATTGAATGGTCGAAAATTTCCTATCCCAGATCTATCTTATTTTTTTACAGTCTTACTTGTAGCAAAAGAGGAGGATGTAATGGCTACGTCGGCATACTGCCAGGCCTCGTCAAAAGCCGCTTTCACCTGCTGGGCTTCCTTGGTTTTATTTTGCTTATTGAGTGCATTGTATAAGCCCATTAGCCCCCATCCATTTTTGCGCCATACTTGCAAATCTTTCTTATATACATTTTCTGCCTCACTGTATTTCCCAGCCTTTAGCAGCATGGCGCCCAGCTCGTGACGAACTGAAAAGAACCAGTCAGGTGGTTCATTATAGTTTAAGTTGTCTTCAATGGCTACGGCCTCATTGAGCAGCGCAACAGCTTTATCAATCTGGTTTTGCCGGGAGGCTATCTCAGCCGACAAAACTTTAACTGCAATCTGCACCAAATCTGCAGTGGTATTTATTTCCCAAATGGTAATGTGCTCTAATGTCGTATCTACCGACAGCCTACGTAAGCTTTCCATTTCTTTCTGAGCGCCTATTTCATCATTTTTAGCCAATAAGGCCATGCCTTTTGCATAATGCCAGATAGCTTGAGGGTATACCAGATCACGAGGAGGAGGCGAAAGTGAAAGAATAGTATCCCACATAGAAAATTTTATAGCGACGTAGTAAGGTATAATATAATAATGTTGAAGTGTTCCCCATCCAGGCATACGCATAATTTCTTCCGATACATCTTGCTGCAATTTTTTTGCAGCCATCCATGCCCATGCTAGATTTCCTTCCAGCGTCGCAGTGGCCGCCAGAAAATGATAGTTATGCGGGTAATAGGAAAGCGGGTATACTCCTTGTGCATGGCAAGCTGTAGTATAACTACTATCTACCGCTACCGCTCGAATATTAGAAAGAGAACCTAAATGATAATCGCCGGTATTAATATAAATGTGTGACGACATATGCAACAGATGGCCAGAACCCGGTACCAGCGTTTCGAGCACCTTAGCACTGGACAATGCTTTTTCTGGTGTGGCAGATGCTTCCAATGTATGTATATAAAAATGATGTGCGCCGGGATGCGTGGGGTGTGTCTTTATCAGGCGCTCCAGCACGGCAATCAGCTCGGGCGTCCAGGCTCTAAGGGCTTTCGTCTTTTTGTCATACAAATCCCATGGATGCATGTTCATCACAGATTCAGCATAAAGTGTCCCTATATCCGGATCGGTTGGATATAGATCGTATACTTTTTTCATGGCTTTACTATAAGCAATGTCAAGGTTACTGCGATCCGCAGGTGGTTGTGGAGCATAGCGAAGAGCCATGGCCGTTATAAGCGCTGCTTCTTTGGGTGTACAACTTTGTGAAAGAGATTGTGCTTTGACAATAGCAGCATATGCTCGTTGGTAATTATCTTCATCCATCCCTGCATTGTAATTAGGACCCAGCACATAGGCAAAGCCCCAATAGGCCATCGCACAGGTAGAGTCAAGTCGCGTAGCTTCATAAAAAGACCTTGCTGCTTCCGCATGGTTAAAGCCGTAAGCCAGCATCATACCTTGATTAAAATATTCTTGCGCTTCCTTATTATTAGTTGAAATGGCAAAATCAATACCCTCTAGTCCTTGAAACCTTGGCGCTTTTTTACCCGCCGTGTACCAGTCTTTGTCGGTAATTTTTGGAATATAACACCCAATAGGCTGTGTGTCTTTTTGTTTTGCTTTATCCGTGTTCTTACAAGCAAAAAGAAATAGCAGGGAAAGCAGGGGTAAGAAAATTTTAATCATATCAAAAAAATGAATTGACTTGTTTCTTGGAAATTGCTACCCTATTACAGAACTAGTGACATGATATCCTTCTACACCCCTCCTAACCTGTCACCGCTTCTTAAAAATAAAGAAAATCATTCTTATTTTATTCATCAATTCCTACTCCGGTTAAGTTATTACTCAGCAATAAGCTATTTTCCTTATAGCTCAGTTTCTGTTATTACGCTGGCCTGTGCTTACCCTCAACTTCTCTGCTATCCCAGCAACTCTTTATGTTGCAATGCCCATTGAAGCAATGAATTATTACCGCTGTTTAAACCCAACTTGCGGCAAATATTGTGGCGATAATTTTTAATAGTATAAGGACTCAGAAACAAGATAGAAGCTATTTCCCTGCTCGTTTTATTTTGCAAAATCAATTGGATAATTCTTTGCTCGGCAGGATTAAGCAATGGATGCAGCCGAGCGGTCTCTTGTAATTTGCCTAACTTATCGTTGCCTTCTATAAGCGGCCAAGCCAATTTAAATGCTGCAAAAAGTGTCGCTTCATCTGCCGGTTTAATAATATAATTTAATGGCTGGTATTGTAATGCCTTTTCTATAATAGCTTTGGACTGGTAAGAGGTTACAAAAATCACTTCAAACGCATATTCCTGTCGCAAATCGTCCACCAGTGCTACCCCATCTTTTTCCTCTTTAAGATTAATATCACATACAATAAGATGGGGTAATAAGCCAGGCATGGTAGCCATTACTTCCTCCTGATTAAGTGCAATAGCCGTACTACACAAGAAGTGTAGCTTTAACTGCTGTTCAATAAAACGGGCAATAATAATTTCGTCTTCTATAATAAGTATACGCATTTACACCAAATTAGGAAATTTGAAAATATAGCTTACCCCCTCCTGCAAAGACAGGTTATAGTGACCTTTCAATTGCCGAGTAAGATCTTCAATCAGCGTGAGACCGAAACTGGAACCAGCACTAGTGCTAAAACCACTACCGTTGTCATGGTATCGCATTTCCCAGCTATGTTCGGCATTTATTATAACAATACTTATTTTCGGATGCGGTTGCGAAAAAAAAGCATGTTTATACGAGTTAGTAATAAGCTCTGTCACAATAAGTCCCAGGCATAAACCTGCAGTAGCATCTAATACCAGGCTATTATCTATTTTTAGGTGTATATCTGCCGGTGTCGATTGTGCAAACATTCTTTTAGAATGCTCTGTTATGTCGGCAATAAAAGCTGCTGGCGATATAGTTTTACTATCGGGAATATTACCTGGATTAAGACGATCATTTGCCAGCATCATAGCTTTTATGCGGGCTATATTATCTTTTAGTATACTTCCAGCCTGCGTATCTTTATTATTCAACAGTTGCAAGCTGTTAAGGCTGTACAATAATTGCAGATTATTTTTTACACGATGGTTCAGTTCATTCATCAGTAACTCTATATGTTCATTGCGATCGTTAAGCTCTCGGGTACGTTCGGTTACACTTTCTTCCAACAGTTGGTTTTGCTGTTGTTGCAGCCGGTTAAGTTCAGCCAGATATAAAGACTTATCTCTTTCATTTTGCCAAAGCTTAGCATTGATACCCGTTAAAAAAAGTAAGCTGACTATTAATAATAAACCGCCGGAAAGTATGGTAAATAAACTAAAGACATCTTCCCCGATAATGAACAATGCCAGCGTAGCAAAAAGAGATACTAATAGGTAAACGATGACACCATAACCTAAAAAACGCTCTGGTCTATTAAAAGATTTCCAAAGTTTTAATGTACTCAACAGAAAACCAAATTGCAAGACGAGAAAAAAACCATTCACCTGACTCATCACCCTGAAATTGGTAGAGAAAAAGTGAATTAAAAATGAAGTCACTGATAGAAGTAAAATACCTTTCAACATCATTTTACCAAAGCGGTACAACTGAGGATTTTTTTCTTTCAGCTTCCAAAACTCCAGTATCAACAAATAAAGGCCGGCTAAAGCTATGTGTAGAAAATGAATAGTTAGCCGCCAGGCAAATGTGGGATGATTCGGAAAAAACCAGTCGATTAGGTAGCGATCCAATGCAAGATTGTATAATGTAAGGCCCGCAATAAACAAGGCCAGCCACAAGTAGGGTCGATAGCGTGTAGCACTCCACGTAATAAGTACATATAATAGCAGCAGCAGCTCTGCTCCCTGCAACCAAAAATCCATCAGTTCCTGCTGTTGCTTATCTTTCATAAAACGATACCGATCATTCAAGACAAAATCAAACACCGGCTGATATTGCTTGGTATGTTGACTGCGAATCAGCACCTGGTAGGAAACACCGGGTGCAAGTTTTAATTGAAAAGCAAACCGGCTATCGCCAGGACTTATTTGATCGGCTGGTCGAAAAGCTCCGGCCATGTGGTGCCGGAAAGTTGCTCCGGCCGTATCCGGCATCAAATACAGATCTGCATACGTAAGATGCTGAAAGGATAAAATAACATCGGCCGCCGTAGGACTCGTTATACGGGTATGTAACCAAAAGACATTGCTGGGTTGAGTAATTACAAATCCTTTAATTGGCTTAAAAAGTTCCTGCCGATCAAAAAGTGTATCCGCAGTATACTGTGTACCCACCTCCTCCAAAATAGAAAAGTAAGACTGTATTGCCATCTGCGGGCCATCCTGCCTAAAGACAATACTATCATTAGCAGCGGTAATCTTGCCACAAAACAAAAAACTCCATAAAAAAAATAGCAACCGGCTGTTCAAAATATAAATATGGATAAAAGTGCAAGATAATTATCCTGGCTATTACTACCGCCACTGTCATTTTTCTCTGGAGACACACACCAATTAGAACCCCAGGGTCTATTTTTTAACAGATCGCATTGGATAACTTTGCTAAATCCAATACCCCTTTTATGTATGAAAAAATCCTCACCCCTTGTGCAGCCAATTACCGTCATTGCCGCTCACACCCACAGTAAAGAAACCGAAGCAAATAGTCCTTTTTTAAAAAAGTTGTTTATTCCTTTTGGTGTATTATTCTTAAATATATGCCTGCCGGTTATCCTTTGCGCTCAGGGCACACATGTATTTCCTTCTACAGAAGTTACCCTTTTTAATGAGCTTCATCTAAGCACCAATCCCTCCCTCGTTTGGACTACAGATCGTAGCGCCACACCTGGTTACTTCAGTGCTGTTGGCGAGGCCATTTTTTCAGGAGCCGCTAACGGTACTCACTCTTTAATAGATGGGTATGTAAAATATTATAGAAACAGTTTTAGCGGTGCGACCAGTTTTGTATTTCCGGTAGGACAGGTTACAAGTTACAAACCGGTAAGGATTGCAGGAGCAATACCGGCTAATGGGAGTTTTGGTGTAGCCTGGTATGAAGGCGACCCTAATATTATTACCGACCCGACAGATGCCGCTATACACAGCCGGAATAATAGAGGGCCAGGTGTTCTAGCAGTATTACCAGCTGGTTTTTGGGACTGGCAAACCTTGTCAGGTGTTGCCACCGGAATGAGCATTACAGTAAGTATCCCGGACGTATCAACCACCGCAACAGCTAATAGTTTAATTCTGGTAGGATGGAATGGCTCCAACTGGATCAATCTGAGTGGTGCACCAGGAACCGGACCTTATTCGAATAATTGGGCAACAGGGAATACAGAAGGCGCTGAACTGATTGGCTATTGGCAACCGGACATTACAGCATTGGCTATTGGCTCTTTGAGTTTTATTTTACCGCTCAAACTAGAAAGTTTTATTGGAAGATTAGTTGATTGCCAAGCAGAGCTCACTTGGAAAACAACGGAAGAAGTAAATACCAGCCACTTTATTGTCACAACCAGCCTAGATGGGATAGAATGGAAGCCGCTTACTCATATACCTGCACAAGGAAATGGCAACGGAAAAACATATCATTACAAGGCCGCCATAACAGGCTATTCACAAAGGTATCGTCTGGTAATGACTGACCTCGATGGCAAAACGACACATAGCCCTACCATCAATATTATTAATAACTGTGCAGGAGATAACAGTATAAGCGTATTGCCCAATCCCGTAACCAGAGAAGCGGGAAGCATCCATCTTGCTTTGCAAACTAGCTATAGCGGAAAAGCTACGCTGTTGTTAAGAAATATCAGCGGCCAGGTTGTATCCAGCAAAATTGTAACACTACAACAAGGCATGAATAGGGTAAACCTGGAAACAGTAGGCCTCACAGCAGGTACTTATCTCGTTACTATTGTAGACAAAAGCGGGCAGTATTTATTCGATACACAAAAAGTTATTAAGCATTAACCTTTCCTATTTTATTATAGCCTAACTCATTAAAGCATTGAACGATGAAAAAAATTATTTTCTTTTTACACTTTCTATTGGTGGCTTGCTTTGTAGAAGCACAAATTAAAACAGGGAGCAACCCCACTACTATTGGCAATGGTCAGCTACTGGAGCTTGAAAGAAACGGCCAGCGCGGCGGTTTCAAATTGGCGGAAGTAGCACTAACAAATAGTACGGATCTTACCACGATAAATATTCCAACTACAGCAGCCGGAACGATAGTTTGGAATACGGGAACCGGAGGTTTGAATCCGGCCGGAGTTTATGTGTGGAATGGTAGTCAATGGAACCATGTCAATGGTGCGGCAGCAAATGGTGTAGATATAGGATATATTGTTGGTTGGGGTTCCAATGCCACTCCACCCGATTTTCTGATTCCTCTTTCCGGCGGCACATTTAACAAGTCCGACTATCCGGATTTTATGTTGCAACATGCCGTAATGCCTTCGCAGTTTATAGCCAGCGAAACAGCTACCACTTTTACGCTTAGAAATATCAATAACCAGCGCTTCTTAAGAGGCAATATAACTGCAGGCTCTACGGGTGGCAGCAATGTAAAGACTATTGTGCAAGCCAATCTTCCAAATGTAAGTTTAACAGGAACTACGCAGAATACAACAGCAACTATGCAGGCAGCAGGTAATCATTCACATACTTATTGGGATAGAGGCATTGGCTCTTATGGCCTCGCCGCAGCGGGAGGCGGTAATAATGTGGAGGATGATGGGCAAAATACCCGCACCACCGCCGAAGCGGGGAATCATACGCATACTATTAATCCCCATAACCATAATTTCACAACATCTTCTCTTAATGGCGATGTTGCACAAACAGGGTTAGATGTTCAAAATGCTTTTGCGGATGTGGTGTGGTGCTTGAAAGTAAAACCAACTGCTACCGCAGCGGCTATTACTATTAATACCGGCGGTGCCACAGCCCCTTTTTCCAATGCCATAACAGCCAGCGGCAATTCTATTATAAGTAATGTAAATGGACAAGCAGCCTCTATAACACCTAGTTCCGGTATTATTCAAAATCAATTAGGCTTTGATGCTTCCGGCGCTTTAGTAACACAGTTTACCAATGTGCCGGTGATTGAGATGGCGCAAAGTAATTCTATTACTATCCCGGCAAATTTTACTCCTGTTGTTATACCTTTCAATCATACAATTAACAATGCTAATGGCTGGTTTAATACTAGCAATGGAAGGTTTACACCCCAAAGATCTGGATATTGGCGAATAGAAGTAACTGCCAGAATTTATTCAAATTCTACAGCAGAGTCTTACCTGGCTTATCACAAAAATGGAGAATTAATTACACAAGCAGGCGGATTTGGCGCTGTAATGGAATCCATTAGCAAAATCGTTTACTTCAATGGCACAACAGATTATTTAACCGCAAGTATCCTTGGCTATACGACAAGAACAGAAGCTCGCACTGCAAATCTTAATCATTTCTCAGCGTACTATGTAGGGCCATAAAATATTTTTTTCAAGCACCTACTTATTATACAGGGTTACATAATATATATACTCTATTACGACTATAATTGAAACAATACTAAAGAAAGACTCACACGCACCGAGTCTTTCTTTAGTTATAGCCTACCGTTATGAGTAAAGAGGCAAACTGCTTTATTTAAGTTGATAGATTTTCTTCGAAATAGTCTACTGCTTCTAAATAGCATTTTCCATGTTATTCAGTATCATTGACTACTCAGTTTATAACCTATACCTCTCACATTGATAATTTTTAAAGAGCGGTCGCCACTAAGATACTTACGGAGCTTGGAGACAAATACATCTAAGCTTCTTCCCGAAAAATAATCTGTATTGCCCCATAAGCGTTGCAAAATTTCAGGGCGACTGACCGACTGATTGCGATGAAGAAATAGCAACTGCAGCAAGTCCGCTTCGCGGGAAGTCAATTGATACATTTTATTAGCAACAGTTAGTTCACCCGCTGGATATAAATAGTGACAGTCTCCTATTCTCCAATCAGATTTTTCGATGGCAGATTGTAAAATTACCTGTCGGTCACGTTGCAATAAAGAACGCATCCTTACCAACAACTCTGCAATACTGAAAGGCTTTTTTAAATAATCGTTGCCGCCCATTTCAAATCCTTGTATTACATCATCCGTTTGTGTGCGGGAAGTGAGAAAAATAACAGGTGTTGTTGTATCTTCTTTTCGAATCACTTTAATCCAATCAAAGCCACTGCCATCCGGGAGCATCACATCTGCGATAATAATATCCGGGTGAAGTTGCCTGTATTGTTGCGTAGCTTGTGTAAGCGTACGTGCATGCATTACTTCAAAACCTTTACTTTCCAGATTTTCCTTTACTATTTCTGCCAATGCCAGTTCGTCTTCCAGAAAGAGTACTTTATTTATCTTATTTGTGGCCATGTTAATACTACAGTGGTGCCTTCTCCTTTTTTACTTTTTACTTGTATACTACCTCCATGTACTTTTAAAATCTCCTGCACATAGTTCAATCCTAATCCATACCCTTTTACTAAATGCCCGGGCTGAGGTTCGCGGTAAAACTTTTCAAAAATGTGCGTCATGGCACTATCAGCAATACCCCTCCCCTTATCCTGAAAAATCAACTGAAAGTCGTTTTGCTCCATCCTACAATAAATCTCCACGTGTACAGGATTCTCAGAATA
Source organism: uncultured Citrobacter sp. (assembly GCA_964588445.1). Lineage (GTDB taxonomy): Bacteria > Bacteroidota > Bacteroidia > Chitinophagales > Chitinophagaceae > CAZPPM01. Next base: position 28,133 of record CAZPPM010000002.1, on the reverse strand, counting down.
TTTGATTGCATTATCTACGATGTTAGTCAGTGTTTGGTGAAACAATAATTTATCAACGTGTAAGGTTTCTACACCTGTATCATTGGTAAATGTCCAGTGTATCTGCTTATCTGTTGTCAGTAACAAACTATCTATAACCTCCCGAATAGCAGATTGAATAAGCACAGCCTCTCGCTGTAATAATATCTGCTTCTTCTCATAAAGAGATATATTCAGGATTGTATCTATCAGCTTGGCTAAACGGTTCGTTTCATTTTTTGCATGCCCTAAGTAACGCAATTGCTTTTCCTTGTTTATGTCGGGATTTTCCAAGCTCTCTACTGCTGCAGCTATGGTTGCCACAGGTGTTTTTAGTTCATGGCTTATGTTATTAATAAAATCATTTTTGATAGCGGCTAATTTTTTCTCATGAAAAAGTGCCTTTACTAATAGCCCTATACAGCAAGCAACCAAAAATATAAGCAGTAATGACCCAAGGAGCACCCATTTCATTTGCCGCATGACGTAACCTACTGGGTTTTGAAAAACAGCCCTCACAAAACGCTCATCGTATGTCCACCATTTGTAGGTGGAAAAAGATTTAGTCAATAGCACGCCTTTGTGCGCCAGTGAATCAGGAATATCAACATTATTCAGCGTACTATCTACTTCGCTAAAACGAAAGTAGTAGGGTGTATGAATATTTCTTCTATCAAGACATTGCTGAAATACTGGGCGCAACCTGCTTGTATCAAAACCATATTGCTGTACTTTCTCCATAGTAAACATTCCCAGGCTTTGTATACGGTAATATACCACATGGCGCTCCAGATCTTCTTCACGCAGGTTGCGGGCATACCTCTCAGCTACTTTTCTTTTGTACGTTGTATCACCCGGCTGCAAGGGTTCATTAGGCCAGTCATTGTAACTAAAATTAGTAAAATCCGAACTATCTTTTTTATTATGAATATAAAACACTTCCTTATCCATTGACTTCATAAACTTGCTGGTTATCTCAAACACACTAGTATCCATTAGTTGTTGCACCAGCAAACTTTGAATAGTATCATTGCGCAACTCGAAATCCTTTTTAATTGCATCCTCAAAAGCCAGATTTACTTCCCGCTCAAAATTGAAAAGCGATGCTTTATAATAATTCCGTATCCAGAAAAACTGTAGTAGCATGACACCGGCTATCGCTATCAGGCACACAGTTAACAGCAAACGTATATTTTTAAGCATTTTACAAATGTATCACTTCTGTCACAGGCTGCTATGCCCGTTAACATACAATAACATTCGGTAACAGGAGCTTAACGCTACCGATTATTTATTACACCGAAGTTTGTCAAAAGTATAATCATGAAAAAAATAATATGTGCTCTTCTGTTACTAGGCACCCTGCCTGCGCTCTCACAAGAACCGCTGCTTAAAGTAGGCAGCCGTTTTCCAGATATTGTTTTTACCAACATTAGCAACGCGCCGGTTAAAGAATTTTATTTAAACAAGGAAAAGGATAATAAATTTTATATTCTTAATTTCTGGGGCACCTGGTGCAGTCCCTGCATACCGGAAATGGATACATTGGCAAAACTGCAAAAAACTAATGTCGGTAAAATAAAAGTGATTGCCATTTCTGACGATAGTGAAGAACGTAAGGCGAAGTACCTTAAAAACAAGCCTTCGGATATTTGGTTGGCAACAGATACCAGCTATACGCTTTACAATATGCTCAACCTCGCTTTTGTAGGCCAAAGCGCTATCATTAGTCCTGATAAAAAAATTATAGCGCTGGTACGTACCGATTCGATTAGCCAACAACTGATCAATCATTTACTAAAGGGGAAAACGATACCTATGAGTGCTGGCATCAAAGAAGCAAAGATCACTGGAAGTGAAGATGCATTTGGCGTAGACTCTCTTTTAAATCACAGCTTTACTATTTCCGGTTATAAGACCGGACACCAAAGTATGAGCCGCCAATATTATGAAGGACCTTACCAGCACCGCCGTATCAACTGGACCAACCTCTCTATCGCCACCTTGTACAGAAGTGCTTACAACATAAAATCTCATAAAGTACAGGAATTATATGAAGATGGATTGTCAGAAAAAGATGTGGCCAACTTTGAAGACAAGCAAAGCCTGTATTGTGTAGATTTATTAGTACCAACTGCTCAGAAAAAAGAATTATACACCATACTACGACAATACCTACAGGAGCACTTACCCATTAAAGCTCGTCCGGCTACCCGTATGATGGATGTGTATGTATTAAAACAGCAACACGGTTCTTCTTACATCTGGAAGCCTTCCACCGCCACACAAAGCAGTATTGGTTTCAGTGGCAAAGGATATGATGGCACTCTTGTGAGTCTAACAAATTTTGCTGAAGACTATCTTACAAATGAACTAGGCTTACCTGTAGTAGATGGTACCGGGCTAACAGGATTATATAATATTAAGACTACCGTAGATCAGCGCAATAGACAAGGCATCATCGAGTCCATCCAGCGACTGGGTCTTATCGTAGAAAAACAGCAAAGAGAAATGCCGATAATCGTATATCATAAGTAAGAGACATAGTTGATTATCAAAACAACAGGCAAGAGGGGCCACTGCTATGATAGAGCAGTCCTCTCTTACCTGTAAATTATCAAACCTGCTAATAGAGACTGAACACTATTCGCAGACGCCTCTATCATTTTCCTAACTGGGCTGTCGTAAAATTTTTTCCATTGTTCGCCCCTTGGCTAATTCATCCACCAACTTATCCAAGTACCTTACTTGCTGCGTTAATGGATTTTCTATTTCTTCTATGCGATAGCCACAGATGACTCCCGTAATAAGATGTGCATTGGGATGTAGCTTAGCATTTTGAAAGAAGGTTTCAAAAGTTACTTTTTCTTCAATCAACTGCTGCAGTTTTTTTTCGGTATACCCTGTCAACCATCGAATAACCTCGTGTAGTTCTTCCTTTGTCCTACCCTTCTTTTCTACTTTTGTGATATAATGAGGATATACCGAAGAAAATGTCATTGTCGCTATCCGCGCATCATGATTGCTGGTACTTTTCATGCCTTATTATTTAGTCGAGATCTCAAGTTATTGCAACTTTTTTAATTACGCTCTCTTTTAAGGCCATTTTGAGACTTTATAAACGATACCCGTAGGGATTAACTAGATTTCTACCCGCAGAAAGTTGTACTACAAAAAGTATTCATCACTTTGTAGCAGATACCCATTCATTTCTTCTTAATGATAGCCTTAAAAAAACTAAGAGAGATGCATGCATCTCTCTTAGTAAAATTCGTATTCAAAAACGCTTATCAACAACACCTATCAATCATAACCAGGGTTCTGGTAAGCTTTCTTTTCTTCGTCTGTTGCTTCCATAGCATCCAATTGGGGTTGTGGTATCGGGCGCAAGTAATGGAAGGGCTGTATGGTACGTGTAAACGTTTGACCTACATAATCACCTGTACCAGTACCTGCAATTGTGTATGTAGCCGCCACTTCTGCCCATTTCTGAGTACGCACTAAATCAAACCAGCGATAACCTTCACCAAAATACTCTCTTGAACGCTCAGCAAGAATATAATCAATAGTTATCGTGGCTGGTGTAGCCGCCACCATAGCAGCGCTATTATCTTGTACTTTAGCCACATTACCATTATTATCCCAACGCCATTTACCGGCTCTTGCACGGATTACATTAATCAAATCCACTGCTGTTTTACCCGCTTGTGTAGAAGCTCCTTTTACGGCAGCTTCTGCTGCGACTAAATAAAGTTCAGAAAACTTAAGAACATTGAAAGGACGGGTAGTCCCTGCATTAGGCTCACCTAAAGTTCCATTATTGTCTGTACGATAAGTACCCAATTTCCAAAGACCTGGATGACGTAATCTGCTAAAAGCGGAGGGCTCAATTACAAAGTCAGATCTTCCTGGCAATGCGCCAGCGCCTACATTCCCTTTATTACCAGTATAATCAACCGCTGTTGGAGAATTTGCATCTAAGAAGGTAAGTATAGGATCTCCAGGACTTACCGGCAGCATATTGGCATTATACAGGGTAGGAACATTTGTCAAGCCTGTATTTAGCAAGTTCCAGTTACCCCGGTAAACAGTAGTGAATGTACCATCGTAACGAGAGTCATTGGTTTTATCAGCAAAAGTATTGGTAAACACTTGTTGTGGGGGGGCCATACGAGTCCAAGGGCGGCCAAGATGCTGTGAAGCTTCCCGCTGAACCGAGCTTACAGGTGCCCAAGACGCATTGGACGTACTACTGCGTATAGTGGTATAGTTCCATGTGTACATCCATACTGCAAAGTTATCCGGAGCTCCACCATTACCCCAGGTAAGGCTCGCACCGTTATAAAACTCGCTGGTTTCCGTATGATCCGCAAACAACATTATTTCCTTATTGCGATCATTAGATGCCAGACTTACATCATAAAAAGTAGGCTGCAAGGCGTATGTACCTGGATTATCTATTCCTTCTACAGCTATATTATAAGCCTGTTGAAAGTACCATTGCGCATCTTTACCATCAGGATCTGTGCGAGCCGCAGCGGGATAAGTAGGGATATTGTTAGGGTTTTGCAGCCACCAGCCATAGGTTAAATAGGCTTTTGCCAACACGAGTCGAGCTGTTGTTTTAGTGGCTCCGCCGATCACTCTGGGATTTGCAGGCAAATCACCAACGGCCTTTAGTAAATCGGGAAATATCGCTTTTGTGTACACTTCAGGCACCGTATTGCGCACTGATGTAGCCGAAGGCGTGATATTAAACTTTAAATCGCCGGATCCTAAATCCAAAGGAACACCACCAAAAGTTTGAGCCAACAGAAAATAATCATACCCTCTGAAAAAATAAGCCTCTGCTATCAATGCATCTGCCACCCCTACAGCTCCTCCATATTCGATAATACCGCTAGCCGTATTAATATTATAATACGAATTATCCCATAACACATCAGCACGGCTAGTGGTAGATGTAATATTTCCTACTCCGGACATATCATGGTCTCTAAAGTTGCCGTCGGCACTCTGCGCCCATGTGGCTTCATCGGTTCCCGTTTGGGAACTGTTAAAATAATACGCTTGTCCATACAACCAACGCAAGCGGGCATAAAGCGATGTAACACCTCCACGAACACCTCTTTCTGTTTTAAAATATTCCGGAGTATAGGTACTACGAGGCTGTTCATCCAGAATTTTAGAACATCCTACAGACAGAATAAGTATAAAAAATACTACCCCGCTAAAAGTTATAAACTGTTTATTTTTCATAATCAATTACTTTTAAAAGTTCAAGTTAAGGCCTACAACATAGTTGCGCAGGGCAGGTGAGTTTACTCCTACCGAGAGGAAACGTCTTGGATAGCCACCTGTTGCCACATTCTCATTACCATAAGAATTTGTTTCAGGATCTAAACCAGATTCCTTGTGGAATGGAGAAAACATTACAAATGGATTTTGCACAGTGAAGTACATTCTTAATCTCACATCCTTACTCTTTATTAAACTACGATTAAAATCATATCCCAATGTGATAGTACGTATTTTAAGGAAAGAAGCATCAAAATAAGCAAGAGTTGATGCATGTCTTGGGTTATCACCACTCAGCGGGCCAGCAGGATTCGGATACTTTGCATTAGGATTGTCAGGTGTCCAGTAATCCACTGCCAGGTTATTTCCTCTTCCGGTTAGTTTGTTAAGGTATCCGGCAGGTCCATGGAAATTACTTAGCAAAAGTCCTCCGTTTTTATAAATACCTACAAGACCTAAGTCAAATCCTTTATAGCTTACACGAGTATTGAAGCCTCCACTAAAATTAGGATCTACATCCATCACCTGTCTGTCAGCCGGCCCTATTTGCCTTACTGGAGTACCATCGGGATTATATTCTCCTGTGTATTCTATCCTGATCATACCGGGCACAGCCCCCGCTTCCAACTGATGCATTAAAGCTGCATCTTTCTCCTGCCACAATCCTATTTTCTTTAAATCATAGACAGCATTAATATTATGTCCTACAAACCATAAGTTGCCTACATCCTGTGGCTGTCCGGATGCAAGAGCTACCAGCCTGTTGCGGTTAGTATAAAAATTAACACCTGCTTCCCATGTCCATCCATTTTTGTTTTCAAGAATCACTCCGTTAAGACTCAATTCAAATCCTTTGTTTTGAGTTTTCCCGATATTACCTGTAACTACAGCCACACCTGCAGTCGCAGGAAGCCCTCTGTCTAACAAAATATCATGCGTATTCGTTACATAATACTCTGCAGTACCTGAGAGCCTTCTGTTAAACAATTCGAAATCCACACCCAAATTCAATGTTTTGGAAAACTCCCAACCCAAGTTCGGGTTTGGCACCCTTGTTACATAATATCCCACGTCATACGTATCATCTCCAAAGTTGTAAGGCCTAGTACCTAACCGCCCCAATGTAGAATAAGGTGATACCGCCTGATTAGAGGTTTGACCAAAACCTGCACGAAGTTTCAACCTGTTGACCCATAAAACTTCTTTCATAAAAGACTCTTCACTTAGATTCCAACCTACAGAAACCGCTGGATAAGTATGCCATTTATGCCCAGGAGCCAATCTGGAAGAGCCGTCTCTACGCAATGTGGCGGAAATCATATACTTATTATCATAAGCATACATTACACGACCCATATACGACATCAAACCAGTTACAACATAATTCTGATTATTGGGATCTACAGTAATTTCTCCGGCAGCCTGACCTATATTATAAAACTGGAAAGCTTCTGCCGGTATATCTCTGGCAGACATAGAAGAACGATTAACACTTCTTTGCTCCGAAGAGTACAAGGCTACCGCATTGATACTATGTTTTCCTGAAAATGTTTTATCATAGCTCAAAATATTTTCTACTGTCCAATGAAAGGTATGCTCGTTATTAATACCTGCGCTTGACAAAGCGAGAGCATTCGCAGAGTTTATTCCCTCTGCTGTAAAATTTCCATGATTAGTTTGAATAAAATTCATCCCACCATTTATCCGATACTTCAAGCCCTCCACTCCGGGAATTTTAGCTTCTCCATATAGCGAATTATATGTAGCAAAGTTTCTGTTTTGGTTTATCCATAGCCCTTTATCAGTTAAATCTTCAACTACACCTCTGGTGAGTACAAAAGATTCATCTAAAACACCTCTAACGGTTCTTTTCAGCGAGCCATCGGCATTATAAGGATTCATGATAGGAGACCATCCTACTGGTCCGCCGGGGCTAATTTGATTACCCTCGCTTCTGTTATGATTGGTATTGCTGGAAAAACCAAATCGGAAAAGCTTGCCGACCTGCTGATCCAAAGAAGCTCTCAGTGAAATACGTTTGTATAACTGAGTAGGAACTACACCTTGATTCTCATGATAGCCAATACCAAAATTGTAATTACTGCCCTGCGTTCCGCCGCTAAGGCTGATATTATGATCAGATGTAAAGCCATCTCTATAAAACAGATCCTGCCAATCAGTATTTACATCATTTGCCTCGTCCAGTCCAAGCGTTGCATAAATACCAGCAATGTCCCTCATCTTTACATATTCCGCACCCGTCATCATAGGGTATTTTGCAAAAACAGTTTGTATGCCTTGAAACGCATTATAACTTAGTCTTGGCTTTGAACCTTTGCTACCTTTATCTGTAGTAATTAATAATACACCGTTTGCGCCACGAGAACCATAAATGGCGGTAGCCGATGCATCTTTCAATACATCAATACTCTTGATATCATTAGGATTTATATCAGCCAAGGACCCGGGAAAAGGAATTCCATCAAGCACTACAAGCGGATCATTTTCTCCGCTTAGCGATCTTTCCCCGCGGATACGTATTTGCATACTTGCACCAGGGCGAGTAGATGTTTGAGAAATATCTACCCCTGCCAGCCGACCTTGTAAGGCCTGTGCTACGTTTGGAACAGGCAATTCACGGAGTGTAGCACCGCCCACAGAAGCTACCGAACCAGTAACGGCTTCCTTACGTTGCGTACCATAGCCTATCACTACTACTTCACTCATATCCTGTGCTGTAGTAAGTAATTCTACATTAATAGTTGTGGCAGCTCCCACTGTAACCTCTTTATCCGCATAGCCAATATTGGAAATTACCAGTATAGCCCCTCTTTTTGTTACAATAGAAAATTCTCCTTTCGCATTTGTGGTTGTACCATTACTTGCCCCTTTCTCCTGAACAGAGGCATCTGCAATAGGAACTCCCGTTTCCGTTGTTACTCGCCCGGTTATCGTTTGTACCTGGGCATAAAGCGGATATGGGTTGAGTAGCCAGCAAGACACCAGCAACAAAACCGCTAACCTGCTTACAAAAAGCCTTTTTTTACCGGCTTCTTTTTTTACATCGTTAATTTTTTCTCTAATCATTGTTTGGCAGTTTTAAGCAATTAATATTTAGTAAAAGGCAAGAGACAGAGGGATAAATGCCCAGACCCGCTTTGATCACAGCAATCAGCAGCTTTACTCAAGAAAAAAATATCGTCAATTTGATAAGGAAATCTTCCTGCGCTAAGAATGCGCAGATACACAAACACAGAAGAAAGTAAAATGCTCTGTTTCATATAGCAGTCAGGCTTAAGAAAATCAATCGTTGTGAAGTTTTTCGAAAACTTCCTCAAACGAATATATGATAATTTTAAAAAATAGCAACCGATTGCAATTTTTTAAATGAAAAATTTCTCTGTGGGTTGTTCATAAAAAACGTACAAATGACACTTATTTCATTCACTATGACAGTGATATACAACTACTTTATACCATTTTTTCGCGATTTTTTGGGGCAAAAAAAAATTTAATCCTGCTTTTTTCCCCTTCTTGGCAGCTGCTAGAGGGGTATTACAACCTTTTTTCATATTGCACCTAGAAAGAATATATCAAGTTGATAACCAATTATCTAAAAACTGTTCAATAGTCCTATTTATATTAAAACTTAGTACAACCAATTGAATTATAAATATATACATAGAAATCTCCTAATCATCTCTACTCTCATTACCATCGGTGATTCTATATTTTTCTGTTCGCCTTAGCCAGTTCCTTGAGAAAAACCGAGCTTTCTTGATTTTATACTATCACTTGTCTGCATTTATTCACTTTTAAAAAAACTTTTACGAAGCCCTGGAAAAAATGAAGCAGCTCAAAAAAGTAATTGCTATTATCTTTTTTTCCCGATCTTTAGGCAACCGATTGCAAAAATGAAAGTGACAAAAGAAACTACCATTTATGATATAGCCCAAAAGCTACAGTTGTCTACGGCTACCATTAGTCGTGCGTTAAACGGGAGCGCAAGTATCAATAAAAAGACAAGAAAAAGAATAGAAGACACAGCTCGCGAACTAGGCTATCGGCGTAACACTTTTGCCAGCAACCTGCGTAAACAAAAAACCAATACTATCGGTGTATTGGTGCATGAGCTCAACAGTAACTTTATCACATCCGTTTTAGCCGGTATTGAAAAAGTCACTTCCGAAGCAGGGTATGATCTCTTAATCGCCCACTCCTCTGAAAGTTATAAGAAAGAAACGGCTAATGCCATTAACCTCTTCCATAAACGCGTAGACGGCCTGATTGCGTCATTAGCTTTTGACACAACAGAGTTAAAGCATTTTGATGTGTATAAGCAAAAACAGATCCCCGTCGTTTTCTTTGACCGGGTGGAAGAAAACTCAGATGATACAAAAGTCATTATTGACAACTACAAATGTGGATTTCAGGCTACAGAGCATTTAATTGAGCAAGGTTGCCAGCGTATAGTATTAGTTACAGCCAGTTTGAAAAGAAATGTGTATGCCCAGCGACACAAGGGATACAAAGATGCTTTAAAAGCTCACGGTATACCTTATAAAGAAAAGTATGTTCTTATTAAAGACCTCAGTGAGCGATGTGGAATTGAAGCAGCCCAAGAAATAGTGAAAATGAATCCCCTACCCGATGGTGCATTTATTACCAACGACTTTTCCGCAGCGGTTTGTATACAATCATTAAAGGATCATGGTTTACGTATTCCCGAGGACATAGCTATTGTAGGATTCAATAATGATGCAATTGGCAAAATAATCGATCCACAACTGTCTACTATTGATTATCCCGGCATAGATATGGGAGAGGTAGCTGCACGTAGCCTGACCAACCACCTGAAGGGAGTATCCAATATCAGCCACACAAATACCATTGTGATCCGCTCAGACCTTATCGTGCGAAATTCATCGCTGAAATTAAAATAATTGAATGAAAATCTATTACGATTGTTATGAAACGTATAACTATTCTTCTATCATTACTATTACTTATCATTACGGCTAAAGCTGAAACAGGTTATGATCTTTGGCTACGCTATAATTGCATTAAAAATAAAGAATTACAACAAGCCTATTCCCGGCAAATAAGCGACGTATATATAAACGGGCAGTCTGCAACAATAGCTGCCATTAAAAAGGAATTACAATTGGGTCTTACAGGGCTACTACAAAAAAAAATCAACCTTGTAAGTAGCCTCTCTAAGAGCGGAACACTACTTATTGGCACACCCGAGACGACACCACTTCTTTCCACTGTACTAACAAAAAAAGAGCTTGAGCAATTAGGTGAAGAAGGGTATATTATCACCTCTCGCACTATTCAAAACAAGCCCTGCATTATTATTAGCGCGAATACCGATATAGGATTATTATACGGAACCTTTCATTTTTTACGGCATTTACAAACCCAACAAAAAATTCAACAACTAAACATTATTTCCTCGCCGAAAATTAAATGGAGAACCTTAAATCACTGGGATAATTTGGATCGCACTGTAGAAAGAGGCTATGCAGGTTTTTCTATCTGGAACTGGCATACACTGCCTGGCTATATTGATCCTCGCTATATAGATTACGCAAGAGCCAATGCCTCTATTGGCATCAATTCCACGGTACTGACAAATGTAAATGCTAACGCACAAATTTTGTCGCCTGTTTATTTAGAAAAAGTAAAAGCTCTTGCCGATGCCTTTAGACCTTATGGCATAAAAGTATTTTTAACAGCCCGCTTTAGTGCCCCTATTGAATTAGGTAAATTAAAGACAGCGGATCCCTTAGATGAAACAGTAAGAAAATGGTGGCAGGAAAAAGTGAACGAAGTCTATTCCTATATTCCAGACTTTGGGGGTTTCTTAGTAAAAGCGAATAGTGAAGGGCAGCCAGGCCCTCAGGATTATAAACGCACCCATGTGGATGGTGCCAATATGCTAGCTGATGCATTAACTCCGCATAAAGGAATCGTGATGTGGCGGGCATTTGTGTATAGCGCAGAGAATCCCGACGATCGACATAAACAAGCCTATGATGAATTTGTACCGCTCGATGGCAAGTTTAGAGACAACGTAATGGTTCAGGTGAAAAACGGGGCTATCGATTTCATGCCTCGTGAACCATTTCATCCACTATTTGGCGCTACACCCAAGACACCCTTGATGATGGAATTTCAGATTACACAAGAGTACCTGGGACAAGGTACTAATCTGGCTTTTCTGGCGCCTATGTTTAAGGAATGTCTGGATAGCGATACCTACCAAAAAGGGAAAGGAAGCACAGTAGCCAAAGTAATTGATGGAAGTCTGTATAACCACGATTTAACAGGAATGGCCGGTGTGGCGAATATTGGAACTGATGTAAACTGGTGTGGACATCCCATGGCACAAGCTAACTGGTATGCGCTTGGTCGCTTAGCCTGGGATCACTCTCTTAGCAGCGAAGCTATTGCAGAAGAGTGGCTACGCATGAGTTATTCCAATAACAAAGATTTTGTAACCAAAGCAAGCGATATACTACTCAAAAGCAGAGAGGTTGTTGTACAGTTTTCGAATCCAATTGGCCTTCACCATCTCATGGGCACCAGCCATCATTATGGACCAGCTCCCTGGGTAAATACACTCTCTCGTGCAGACTGGAATCCTGTTTACTATCATAAAGCCGACAGTATGGGTATTGGATTCAATAGAACTTCCAGTGGCAGTAATGCTATTGGACAATATCACAAGGAAGCGCAAAAACTCTGGGAAGACATTACTACTTGTGAAGAAAAAAATCTTTTGTGGTTTCATCATGTGCCATGGGATTTCAAAATGAAAAGCGGAAGAACAGTATGGGAAGAACTCTGTTACCAATACTATACAGGAGTCGAGAATGTAAAGAAAATGCAGCAAGACTGGAATAGCCTTAAAAACTTTATCGACGAGGAAAGATTTGAACAAACAGCTATGCTACTACAGGTGCAATACGATGAGGCTATATGGTGGAGAAATTCATGTCTCCTCTACTTTCAAACATTTAGCAAGAGACCTATTCCGGCTCACTATGAAAAACCAGATAAGACATTAGAGTATTATAAAAATCTTCGATTCCCATTTGCACCGGGAATATAATAGCAATAGCACCGTTTTACCTTAAATACAACAAATGATAAAACGACTAAGTATACTTATTTATTTTTTAGCTCCCATTGCAATACTAGCGCAACCTGTTCTTATAACTGATAATATTACAGAGGGACTTGCACTTAATAAAAGCAGTGTATATGTAGATGCTAAAGAAGAAAAAGTTGTAAAACTCGCTGCAACATTTTTGCAACAAGACATAGCTGCTGTAACCAACCATACACCTATACTACACCATACACTCCCGGTAAAAGAAAAAATGTTAATTATCATTGGCACACTCGGCTCTACAACCATCCAATCATTAATTAGCAAAAAAAAGATAAACGCAGCTTCTTTAAAGAATAAATGGGAAGCCTTCCATATTGAAACAATAGAACAACCATTCCCAGGTATAGAACATGCCATTGTAATAGTAGGCTCCGACAGACGTGGAACTGCCTTCGGTGTGTTTGAACTATCAAAACAAATAGGTGTATCGCCCTGGTATTGGTGGGCAGATGTGCCGGTTAAAAAACAAGAACAGCTTTACATTAACAAAAATGTTTTTATTACCGATGCGCCTAAAGTAAAATACCGCGGCATTTTTATTAATGATGAAGCACCTGCTTTAAGCACATGGAGCAAAGAAAAATTTGGCGGCTTTAACCATCAGTTTTATTCAAAAGTTTTTGAATTAATGTTACGGCTTAAATCCAATTATATATGGCCTGCAATGTGGGGCAATGCTTTTTACGATGATGATTCGTTAAATGTAAAAGCGGCCGATGATTATGCTATTGTAATTGGCACCAGCCATCACGAACCGTTAATGCGTGCCCATGCCGAATGGAAAACCTACGGAAGCGGCGAATGGAATTATGACCACAACCCCGAAAAACTGAAGAACTTTTGGAAAGGCGGCATGGAAAGAGGCTGGAACGAAAAAGTAGTAACCGTGGGCATGCGGGGCGATGGCGACGAACCTATGAGCAGAGAAACGGCTACAGCCTTATTGGAACGCATTGTTGCTGACCAACGAAAAATAATTAAAGACGTTACAAAAAAACCTGCCGAACAAACGCCGCAGCTTTGGGCCTTATACAAAGAAGTGCAGGATTATTATGACAAAGGTATGCGTGTGCCGGATGATATTACCTTACTGATTTGTGATGACAACTGGGGCAATATTCGTCGTGTACCTGCACTAAACGAACGCAAGCGTAAAGGTGGTTATGGCATGTATTATCACTTTGATTATGTAGGAGGCCCCAGAAGTTATAAATGGATAAACACCAACCCGATTGCCAGAGTATGGGAACAAATGAACCTTGCCTGGCAACATGGTATAGATAAAATATGGATTGTAAATGTGGGCGACATTAAACCCATGGAATTTCCTATTTCCTTTTGGTGCGATTATGCCTGGAATCCCGATGCTTTTGGCGCCGATGATTTACAAAAATATACAGAAGATTGGGCTAAAGCACAATTTGGCCAGGAACATGCAACAGAAATAGCCGACATTGTTTCTTTGTATACAAAATACAACGGCCGCAGAAAACCGGAATTACTGGATGCACGAACTTTTAATTTGGAAAACGGCGAGTGGCAACGTGTATATACCGAATACCAGGATTTATACCACCGGGCCGAAGCCATTAATAAAAAATTACCGGCAGCCTATTACGATGCTTATTTCCAATTGGTATTACATCCCGTAAAAGCAACGTATAATTTATACGAGCTGTATTACAATGTAGCACAAAACAGAGCTGCTATTACTGCAAACAGTTTTAACGCCAACGAATATGCCGATAATGCTAAAGCAGCTTTCTTTAAAGATTCGCTGATTACACAAGCGTACCACCGCCTGAACAATGGTAAATGGGACCAATTGATGAACCAGACACATATAGGTTACAGAGGCTGGCAGGACCCTAAGTACAACATAATGCCGGAAGTAAAATATGTTACAACTACACCGGAAGTAGTAGAACAAAATACGACAGAAAAAGTAAAGGCACCCACAACAGCTAAAGCACCGGCCAATACTTTTTACGAAAAAGATAAGGTGGTTTCCATAGAAGCTGCACATTTTACGAATGCTGTTAATGCAAATGGCATCACCTGGAAAGTATTACCCGACCATGGCCGAACCGGGGATGCGGTAACCACTTTTCCCGTAACAAAAAGTACAACCACGCTACAACCACGCCTGGAGTATGAGTTTTACACTTACAGCAAAGACAGCGTTACGTTGCATTGCTATTTTTCGCCTACCTATAATTTGTACAATGCGCCGGAGGGTATGCAGTTTTCCGTTTCAATAGATGAGGAAGAACCGCAGATGATAAGTCTGAACGGTAATGCACAAGCCACCGAAGGCGGTATCATGTACAATTGGGTAGCCAACAATATTATTATAAAAACAACAAAACACTATTTAAAAAAAACCGGTAAGCACACGTTGAAATATTGGATGCTGAGCAATGGTATCGTGTTGCAAAAAATGGTACTGGATATGGGTGGTTTACAACCTTCTTATCTGGGGCCGCAAGAAACTTTAAACAAATAATAAACCTGTAGGGGTTCACTAAAAATAAAAGGATGAAAAAAACATTTTTGCTTTTCCCGGTGCTGTGTTTACTGGCGGCTTGTTCCGGCAGTAAAAAAAATGCAGCAAGTAATCCAAGCGCACTAAAAGAGGCGTATAAAAAACATTTTACTATTGGTACTGCTTTAAACGCCGGACAAATAGAAGAAAGAAATGCGGTGGCCAATGCCTTGATAAAAAAAGAATTCAACAGTATTACGCCGGAGAATATTATGAAGGCTGAAGTTATTCATCCGGAATGGGACAGATACGATTTTACCCTGGCTGATAAATTTGTGGAGTATGGCAAGAAAAACAATATGGAAATTATTGGTCACACGTTGGTTTGGCACAGCCAGTTGCCGCCTTTTGCCCGAAGAATGCAAAATGTAGATTCTTTTCAAACATTTTTTACCAACCATATTAAAACTGTTGCTGCCCGTTACGATGGTAAAATACATGGTTGGGATGTAGCCAATGAAGTGTTGAACGAAGATGGCACCCTGCGTAATTCCATCTTCTTAAAATTATTGGGCGATAATTATGTAACCGAAGCTTTTCGTTTAGCACAACAGGCAGCCCCTAACACTGCTTTGTATTATAACGATTACAACAATGAGCAACCTGCCAAACGAAACAGCTGTATTGAACTGATAAAAAAAATACAGGCTGCCGGTGTACGTATTGATGGTGTAGGTATACAAGGGCATTGGCATCTTGGTAAAGTGCCTTTAAAAGATATTGAAGAAAGTATATTGGCTTATTCGGCATTGGGACTAAAAGTAATGTTTACCGAACTGGATATAGAAGTACTGCCCAGAGATTTTACCGGTGCTGAAATCAGTCAGCGAATGAACAGCAACGACCCTACGCTTAACCCTTACACGAATGGATTACCGGATAGTGTACAACAAAAATTAGCCAACGATTACGAAGCACTGTTTAATCTGTTTTTAAAATACAAAGACAAAATAGACCGTGTTACTTTTTGGGGTGTTGCAGATGGCGATAGCTGGTTAAATGGTTGGCCGGTACGTGGCAGAACTAATTATCCGTTATTATTCGACAGAAACCATGCACCCAAACCGGCTTATTACAAAGTACTGGAAGCCGCCAAAAAAATTAATGCTAGCAAAAAAGCCTTTTAATAAAAGTTCAAACAAACTATATGAACAATAGCTCCCAAAAACTTTCTGTACTAGAAAAAGTAGGTTATAGCCTGGGCGACTTAGCGGCTAACCTGGTTTTTCAAACATTGATTACCTATCTGGCCTATTTTTATACAGATATTTATGGGCTTCAACCCGGTGATGCTGCTTCCATCATTTTGGTGGTAGGTTTAGTTGCGGGTTTTGCCTTCAACCCTATTGTAGGTGCTATTGCCGATAGAACAAAATCGAAGTGGGGAAAATTTCGTCCGTGGATTTTATGGACAGCCATTCCTTTGGGAGCTGCCGCCTTACTGGCTTTTAGCACACCCGATTTTGCCTACAAAGGAAAAGTTATTTACGCTATTGTTACTTACACCTTGTTGTTGTTATTGTATGCTGCTAACAACCTGCCCTACTCTGCCTTAAGCGGTGTTATTACCGGCGACATGAAGGAGCGTAACAGCATGTCGGCTTATCGCTTTGTAGCCGTAATGTTTGCACAGTTTTTTGTACAGGTATTTATGCTGCCCATTATTATTTCGGCAGGTGGTGGCGATAAAGCCATTGGTATAGAAAAAGTAATGACATGGTTAGCGGTTATCGGTACCATTATGTTACTCATTACTTTTTTTACTACCAAAGAAAGAATTGTTCCCAAGCCCGAACAAAAATCATCCTTAAAAGAAGACCTGGGCGATTTGGTAAAAAACAAACCCTGGGTAATTATGCTGGTACTTACCACGTTGGTGTTTATAGCATTGGCATTAAAAGGCGGTGCTTATGTTTATTATTTTGAAAACTATGTAAACAAAGAAAGTCTTACACAATTTATAAGCCCCATATTAAATACATTGTCTAATATCGGCATCAACTTTTTTGGCGAAGACCCTGTATCTGCAGGCTTTGGTTTGTTTAATGCCGGAGGAATTATTTTTATGATTTTAGGCATCACCTTATCCAAGCGATTAGCAGATAAATATGGTAAGCGTGATATATTCGGCCTCTTTCTGTTTATTTCAGCATTGTTTGTAATTATCTTTTATTTCTTCCCGCCTCGTTCGGTAGGATTAATGTTTACCTCGCAAATATTACACGGCTTTACCTACGGCATCACTATTCCGTTGCTTTGGGCCATGATAGCCGACGTAGCCGATTACAGCGAATGGAAAAACAACCGCCGGGCTACCGCTATTATTTTTTCGGCCATGATGGTGGGCTTAAAAGTAGGATTAACATTAGGCAGTGCTATACTTACAAAATTATTGGGTGTGTTTGGTTACGTAGCCAACAGTGCTACGGGGCAAACCGATTCGGCCATACAAGGCACCAAACTTTTAGTAAGTATTTTACCGGCTATACCATTTTTAATAGGCGCAGCAATTTTGTTCTTTTATGAAATAAACAAAAAAATGGAAGTACAAATAGAAACTGATTTAAAACAAAGAAGAGTTCTTTAAATAGTGGGAGCAAAATAAAACAGAGGGTTCGTCATGCCGACGTGAGGAGGCATCTCCTCCAAATGTAAGCGTCATTTAGGTTTAGGATACCTCTCCTTCGTAGAGGTGACGGCCTAACTGAATAGCATTGCCGAACTTTCGCTTTGCTACATATATAAACACAGTAAAGCAACTTGTAATATGCTCAATAGTATTACAGAACGATGCAGTGAGTGACACAACAGACGATGATAGTAGTAATACAGTTGACCAACAACTAAAAACAAAAAAATTAAAAACAATGCCCGAAGATTCCATAGACCATATAAATTTTGATGAGCTGAATAAAAAAGCCGTGTCGCAACCGCTGGTAACACATATTTATACAGCCGACCCGTCGGCACATGTGTTTAACGGAAGAATATATATTTATCCGTCGCACGATGTAGATGCCGGTGATGCGTTTGACGATTTGGGAAGTCATTTTGCCATGGAAGATTACCACGTGTTATCGTTAGCTTCTCCCAATAGTGAAACTACCGACCACGGTGTTGCCTTGCATGTAAACGATATACCCTGGGCAGAAAAACAATTATGGGCGCCTGATGCCAATGAAAAAGACGGGAAGTATTATTTGTTTTTTCCGGCAAAGGATTATGAAGGTGTTTTTAAAATAGGAGTTGCTATTGGCGATAAACCCGAAGGGCCTTTTACGCCGCAACCGCAAGCTATTAAAGATAGTTTTTCCATTGACCCTGCGGTGTATAAAGACGATGACGATAGTTACTACATGTACTTTGGCGGCATTTGGGGCGGGCAGTTACAACGTTGGCGTAATGGCGTTTTTAATGGCGAGCAACCCGATAGTCCGTTGGCACATTTACCGGCCGATAATGAACCGGAACTCTGTCCCAAGGTTGCAAAACTTACGGATAATTTATTGGAATTTGCCGAAGCACCCAAAGATGTATTGATTGTAGATGAAGCAGGTAACCCTTTATTGCAAGGCGATACCGACCGGCGTTTTTTTGAAGCGGCCTGGTTGCATAAATATAACGGCAACTATTATTTCTCCTACTCCACCGGCGATACGCATTACCTGTGTTATGGCATTGGCGATAATCCTTACGGGCCCTTTACCTATGCCGGCAGAATTTTAGAACCCGTAGTAGGTTGGACAAGCCATCACAGCATAGCGGAGTACGAAGGCAAATGGTATTTATTTTATCACGACAGTAGCTTAAGCAAAGGTGTTACGCATTTGCGTAGTGTAAAATTAATACCCATTGAATATGATGAGAACGGAAAAATAAAAACAATACATCCTTACGGTAAATAATTAAGCACACCTTATACGGTTTTAAAAGAAAAATAAAACGAAAGCTCATGAATAAAAAAGTATTATCCTTAGTGGCAGGTTTACTATTTACACTATGCAGTATGGCGCAGTATGTAACCAATCCTATATTGGCCGGTTACTACCCCGACCCCAGTATTTGTAAAGCAGGCGATGATTATTACATCGTTACTTCAACCTTTGTACACTATCCCGGTTTACCCATTTTTCATAGCAAAGACTTAGTTAATTGGGAACTGATTGGTTATGCTTTAGACCGTCCTGAGCAATTAAATTTTGAAGGCCGTGGTGCCGGCGTTTCCCGCGGTTTGTTTGCTCCGGCTATTGAATACCACAACGGCACTTTTTATATTGTGTGTACCAATGTAAGTGGCGGCGGCAATTTTGTTATTACCACAAAAGACCCCAAAGGTCCGTGGAGCAACCCTGTTTATTTACCCGAGGTAAACGGCATTGACCCTTCGTTGTTTTTTGATGAAGACGGTAAGTCGTATATTGTTTACAACAGCATTCCGCCAAACGATATTACTTTTTGGAACGGCCATCGCACTATTCGCATGTACGAGCTTGATGCGGCTAACTTAAAAGTAAAAGGCGAACAAATTTTATTAATCAATGGTGGCACCGATATTACTCAAAAACCGGTGTGGATAGAAGCACCGCATATTTATAAAATAAATGGTTGGTATTATTTAATGTGTGCACAAGGTGGCACCGGTTACAACCATACCGAAGTAGTGTTTCGCAGTAAAAATGTTTACGGTCCGTATATTCCGTATGAAAACAATCCTATACTTACACAAAAACATTTAGACCCTAATCGGCCCAACCCTATTACTACTACCGGTCATGCCGATTTGGTACAGGATAAAGAAGGTAATTGGTGGGGCGTATTCTTAGGCTGTCGTCCTTACGAAGGCGATTTTTATAATGCAGGCAGAGAAACTTTTATTGCACCAGTAAAATGGGTTAATGAATGGCCGGTATTTGACCTGGGTGGCGATGTAGTAAAATACCAGTACCCCATTAATGCAACCATTAATAAAAACGCCGAACCTTTTAACGGCAACTATACATTTAAAGATGATTTCAATAGCGACAAACTAAATCTTCGTTATCGTTTTTTAAGAACAGTAAAAGAGCCATGGTATAGCTTAACAGAAAACAAAGGTGCGTTAACCATTAACCTGCGCAAAGAAACAGTAAGCGGTTTTTCTAACCCTTCCTTTGTTGGTTTTCAAAAACCACACTTAAAAGGCCATGCAGCTACAGCGCTACAATTTTCTACCAATGCAGCAAATGAAAAAGCAGGATTAATTGCTATGCAAAATGAAAAACGTTTCTTTTTCTTAACGCAAGCTGTTGTAAATAATAAACCGGTAGTACAGTTGTACAGAGACAGTGTAGTAATTGCAAGCAAACCGCTTTCTATAAAAAAAGGTAAGCCGTTATTTTTAAAAATAGAATCCAATCACGATAAGTATGCATTCTATTATGCTACTAAAGAAAACAAATGGGAGTTGCTACTAGGTAATGTTGATGCAAAATATTTAAGCACTAAAGATGCCGGTGGCTTTGTGGGTGTGTTATACGCCATGTACGCTACGTCCGAGGGGCAAGCCTCCAACAACAAAGCAGTGTTTAACTGGTTTGAGATAAAGAACAACGATGACGTGTATAAGTAAACGTTAAACTCCTAAGGTTTTTATTTTAAGCTATTTTTTTATGTTACCAACAACAGTATCCCAGAGCATCGTCCCTTGCGTCGCACACTTGTGCAGCTGTAACGCTACTCAGCATTGTGCAAGCTGCATACCTACTCGTCGGCGAAGCAGCATAACGCTAATCAGGCTAAAAAAAACAATACGATTAGTAAATGCTCCCCGGCTTGTGTTAATACTTGCACTTACAATCTTTGCAACCGGCTGTAAGGAAAGTTATAAGTCTTATCCTATGTGGAATACATCTCTCACAACTGAAGAAAGGGTAAATGATTTAGTAAGCAGGTTGACGCTGGAAGAAAAAGTAGCACAAATGCTTAATGCAGCTCCGGCCATTGAGCGCTTAGGCATTCCTGCCTACGACTGGTGGAACGAAGTGTTGCATGGTGTAGCCAGAACGCCATTTTACGTTACCGCTTATCCGCAAGCCATAGGTATGGCTGCTACCTGGGATACCAGTTCTTTAAAATTAATGGCACATTATTCCGCCTTGGAAGGCCGTGCTGTTCATAACAAAGCAACTTCGTTAGGAAAAAATAATGAACGATACATGGGGCTTACCTATTGGACACCCAACATCAATATTTTTCGTGACCCACGTTGGGGCCGCGGTCAGGAAACCTATGGCGAAGACCCTTTTCTTACGGCCAAACTGGGCGTAGCTTTTGTAAGAGGCTTACAAGGTGATGATGAAAAATATTTAAAAGCAGCCGCCTGTGCCAAGCATTATGCGGTACACAGCGGCCCGGAGCCATCCCGTCATGCTGATAATTTTAATCCATCACCGTATGATTTATGGGATACCTACTTACCTGCTTTTAAAGAACTGATTGTAGATGCGAATGTAGCGGGTGTAATGTGTGCCTACAATGCTGTAGACACACAACCCTGTTGTGCCAACAATCAGTTGATGGACGATATACTGCGTAAGCAATGGAAATTTGACGGCTATGTAACCAGCGATTGTTGGGCTATCGATGATTTTTTCAAGTACCACAAAACACATCCTGATGCAACAACGGCCGCAGTAGATGCCGTAATGCATGGCACCGATTTGGAATGTGGCGAAACGGTTTATTATACACTGGTAGATGCGGTAAAAAAAGGATTGATAACAGAACAACAAATAGATATTTCGCTGAAAAGATTATTCACCATTCGTTTTCGCCTGGGCATGTTTGACCCCGTAGAAATGGTAAAGTATGCACAAACTCCGGAATCAGTACTGGAAGCACCGGAGCATACATCTCATGCGTTAAAGATGGCACAGCAAAGCATTGTGCTGTTAAAAAATGAGAACAATACCTTGCCGTTAAAAAAGACTATTAAAAAAATAGCCGTTATTGGCCCCAATGCCGATAATAAAATATCCGTGTTAGGTAATTACAATGGTACTCCTTCTAAAGTAACCAGTCTCTTAGAGGGTATAAAAGAAAAGTTAGGCAATGGCGTAGAAATTATTTACGAAAAAGCCATCAACTTTACCAACGACACATTACTTTCTTACAGCAACTACCAACATCAATATAGTTGGGAAGGAAAGCAAGGCATTCAAGCAGCTTACTACAATAATAAAGACCTCTCCGGTACTCCTGTTGCAGAAAAAATAGAAACAGATATTGATAATTTCTGGCAGGAAGGCTCATCGGTTATCAATAACCTGCGGGCTAACGATTTCTCTATCCGCTACAGTACCAACTTTAAAGCATCTGCCAACGAAATACTTTCCTTTGAAGTAGAAGCCGATGACGGGTATCGTTTTATTGTTAACGACAGTATTGTTATTAATGCGTGGCAACGCAACAGATGGGGTGCCGGCACGTATAAACTAGCTACTCAAAAAGATTCGGTATACAAAATTGTGTTAGAGTATTGGCAAGGTGGTGGAAAAGCAAATGTAAAACTGCGCACCGGCCATTTCATGAAAACAAATTTCACGCATCTTTCTCAGCGACTGAAAGAGGTAGATGCTATTATTTATGCCGGTGGAATTTCGCCCCAGTTAGAAGGTGAGGAAATGCCGGTAAATGCACCGGGCTTTAATGGCGGCGACAGAACATCCATTCTTTTACCAAAAGTGCAAACAGAATTATTAAAAGCATTACACGCAAGCGGCAAACCTGTTGTATTTGTAATGATGACAGGTAGTGCCATTGCTACACCTTGGGAAAGCGAAAACATTCCTGCTATTGTAAATAGTTGGTATGCCGGACAAAGCGCCGGTACAGCTATTGCTGATGTTTTGTTTGGCGACTATAATCCTGCCGGAAGATTACCGGTTACTTTTTATAAAAGCGATAACGACTTACCCGGTTTTATGAACTATGATATGACAGGTAGAACCTATCGCTATTTTAAAGGTCAACCGCTATACCCTTTTGGTTATGGATTAAGTTATACCACTTTTTCTTATAGTCAATTAGAACTACCGGCTCAGGTAGAAAAAGGCAAAGCCATTACGCTTACTACAACACTACAAAATACCGGCACCCAACAAGGCGAAGAAGTGGTGCAACTGTACTTACAGTTTCCGCAAGTAAAAGGTAAAGCACCTCTTAAAGTATTAAAAGGATTTCAACGCATTGCTTTAAATGCAGGAGAACAAAAGCAAGTATCGTTTGTGCTTACACCGGATGATTTATCACTAATCAATGAAAAAGGAGTTACTTATTTCCCCCAAGGAAATATAACCGTGAGCGTTGGCGGTGGCCAGCCGGACACTAAAAACAAAACCATCAGCAATGTAATTACACAAGCTGTAAAAATTTTATAAAGACGGATAAGCGGATGAAGGGACTTCAGACATATACTTTTTGTTGCATCGTCGCCTGTTTTGCTCAAAGCAAAACAGGCGACGCGCAAACGAATGCCCCTTCGTTATTTAAACTAGACACCAGCGGTGCATTAACCATTACTTTTAGTAACCAACCATTACTTTCCTATCAACACCATATTACCTATCCCCCATCCGGCATCGATTCCATTTACAAACGCAGTGGTTTTATTCATCCTTTGTACACACCCAAGGGGCAGGTACTAACTACCATACAACCTGCGGACCATTACCACCATTACGGTATTTGGAATCCGTGGACACATACCTTGTTTGAAAATGACACCATAGATTTTTGGAACCTACATGCCCGTAAAGGAACTGTACGCTTTGTTGCATTCACCGAAAAATATGCTACGCAAAATTTTGCCGCCTATACCACTTTGCAGGAACATGTGGTATTGTATAAAAACAAAACTGAAAAAGTAGCGCTCAAAGAATGGCAAACCGTAAAAGTATATACACCCGATAGTACACAATACATAATTGATATCAGTAGTAAACTTATCTGCGCTACGGCAAGTCCTGTACAACTGCTCACCTATCGGTATGGTGGCGGCTTGGGTTGGCGCACAACCGATTATTGGAATAAAGACAACTGCGAAGTATTGACTTCGGAAGGAAAAAACAGAAGTAATACTGATGGCAGTACGGCTCGCTGGATAATGGCACAAGGCAACCTTCCCCAAAACAATTGGGGCGGCATGATGATACTTTCGCATCCCGGTAATTACAATCATCCCGAGCCCTTGCGTATCTGGGACGAAACGGGTAATAATGGCAAAGGCGACTTGTTTATCAACTTTTCACCTACCAAAACAAAAGACTGGGTGTTAACTCCCGGCAATGAATATGTATTAAAATACAGACTGATTGTTTTTAACGGTAAACAAAATAATGTGCAGGCAAATACAGCCTGGAACAATTATGTACAACAAGTAAATTGACAGGATAATGAAAAGAATATTTTTTTTAGGGATGCTTATTGCGGTCATGGGTTTAAGCAATTTACATGCACAGATAACATTACCCCGCATTGTAAGCGACAGTATGATTTTACAAAGAGATATCAAAGTAAAAATATGGGGCTGGGCTGCCGCCGGGGAGAATGTACAAGTAGCTTTCAATAAAAAAACCTACAAAACAAAAGCCGATAAAGCTGGTAACTGGTCATTACTATTACCTCCTGTTGCCGCAGGCGGACCGTACACATTAACCGTTAGCGGAAAGAAAAACAGCATTACGTTAAAAGAAATTCTATTTGGCGATGTATGGTTTTGCAGCGGCCAAAGTAATATGGTACATCAATTAGACATTCACGATATTACTTACGAAAAAGAAATTGCCGAAGCGAACTATCCGCATATACGCCAGTTTTGGATACCTACTTTAACCAACCTTCAACAACCACAAACTGATTTACCCAATGGCGAATGGAAAGCCGCCATTGGCGAGAATATTCGTCCTTTTTCTGCCGTAGCTTATTTCTTTGCCAAAAAAATTTCTGATAAATACAATATTCCCATCGGCATAATTAATGCAAGCGTTGGGGGCACACCTATACAAGCCTGGACCAGCGAAGAAGGCCTGCAAGTTTTTTCCGACATAACGGCTACTATTCAAAAAAACAAAGACACTGCTTACATAAACGAAACCAACCGAAAAGCAAGAGCCGGTATGCTACCGACGCCTTCAAAAGACCTAGGCATGTTAGGTAATGTAAAATGGTTTGACGTAAATTATCAGCCCAAGGGTTGGAAAAATATTAATATCCCCGGCTATTGGGAAGACCAGGGCGTTAAAGACCTCAACGGCGTAGTTTGGTATCGCAAAGAAATTGATATACCTGCTGCTATGGCAGGCAAAGCGGCTAAAGTTTTTTTAGGTCGTATTGTAGATGCCGACGAACTCTATATTAACGGACAATTTATTGGCAGAAAAACCTACATGTATCCGCAACGCAGGTATCCGGTTGCCGAAAACATTTTAAAAGCAGGTAAAAATATTTTTGTAGTTAAGGTTACCAACAACAATGGCAAAGGCGGTTTTGTTCCTGATAAACCCTATTGCATTTTTTCCGGTACTGATACGGTAGATTTAAAAGGCACCTGGCAATACAAGGTTGGCGAAGTATTTATTCCACGCCGTCCCGGGGCTTTTGGTATCAGCGCACAAAACCAACCCGCTGCTTTATATAATGCTATGACGGCTCCTGTAATCCCCTACACCATCAAAGGTATTTGCTGGTACCAGGGCGAAAGCGATACCGGTAAACCCAAGGAATATTATGATATGCAAAAAGCATTAATTAACGATTGGCGCAATAAATGGAACCTGGGCGAATTACCTTTTTTAATGGTACAGCTACCGGGCTTCATGGATTATAACTACCTGCCACAAGAAAGTAATTGGGCATTATTTAGAGAATCTCAACTAAAAGCGCTGGACGTTCCTAATACGGCACTGGCTGTTGCTATTGATGCCGGCGAATGGAATGATATACATCCTGAAAATAAAAAAGTGGTAGGTGAAAGACTGGCTTTAGCTGCACTTAAATTATCCTACAAAGAAAACATTGTTTATTCCGGCCCCATATATCAATCATCATCGATACAAGGAAATAAAATTACCCTTCAGTTTACGCATACAGGTACTGGCCTGATTACTAATGATGGTGAACCTCCCGCTGATTTTATTATTGCGGGTGCTGACAAAAAATTTGTTTGGGCACAAGCAAAAATAGAAGGCAACAATATCATTGTATGGAGTGATGAAATTACCGAACCTAAATATGTACGGTATGCCTGGGCTGACAATCCTGTAAATCCTAACCTGTATAATAAAGAAGGATTACCGGCTTCTCCCTTTAGAACAGATAAATAAAACAATGCAGATTAAAACAAGCGGATATGTTTAAAAAATATTGGATAGCGATAGCAGCACTTTTTATAGTTGGTTTGTTTACGGCTTGTCAACAAACAACATCATTGTACTCCGTAAAAAGTCCCGATGGCAACATTGAAGTAGTACTGGAGCAAATACAAGATGGGGCAACCTATGCCGTACGCTATAACGGAACTGTAGTTGTTCAACCTTCACCCTTAGGCTTAATAACAGCCGACAACGATTTATTTTCAACGCTTCAGTTAAAGAGCATCACCCAATCGGCTGCTATTACTGATGAGTATACTTTATGGACCGGAAAAAAAACGAACATTACCTACCAAGCTAATAAAGCGGTTGTTCAATTGGAAAATAAAGAAAAGCAGGCATTGGAAATAACTTTTCAGGTATCCAACGATGGTGTAGCTTTTCGTTATCATTTAGCAAATGATAAAAACGCACCCATTACGATTACCGAAGAAAAAACAGGATTTGTATTGAACAATGATGCCAAAGCTTTTTTGCAACCTATGCAAACAGCTAAAACCGGATTTGAACAAACCAATCCGGCGTATGAAGACAACTACCATCAAAATATTCCTGTAGGTACGGCCTCTCCTAATAATAACGGTTGGGTATACCCTGCCCTGTTTCAACAAAATGAAACCTGGCTATTAATTACCGAAGCCGGTATGGATGGCACGTATTGCGGAACAAAATTATTCAACCAACCTGATTCAGCTACTTACCAGATAGCGTTTCCTGACCCAAGAGAAACGATGGCTGAAAACGGCATACTACCTAGCTCAACAGCCTCTTCTTTTTATACGCCCTGGCGGGTTATTACCATTGGTTCATTGGCCACCATTATAGAATCTACTTTGGGTACCGACCTTGCCGCTGCCGCAGATAAAAAAGATTATGCGTATGTAAAACCCGGCCTTTCTTCCTGGAGCTGGATTATGAGCAAGGACGATTTCATTACTTACGACGAACAAAAAAAATATATTGACTTTGCGGCCGACATGAATTGGCGCTACTGTTTGATAGATGCATCCTGGGATACCAAAATTGGTTATGATAAAATAAAAGAACTTACTGATTATGCCAACACCAAAGGTGTTTCCTTATTGCTGTGGTATAACTCTGCCGGTAACTGGAACACAGTAAAAATGACACCAAAAGACAGAATGCTTACCCACGAAAGCCGGGTGCAGGAATTTACCCGCTTAAAAGAAATAGGCATTAAAGGATTAAAAATAGATTTCTTCGGTGGTGATGGCCGTTCGGTAATGCAGTATTATGTAGACATATTGAAAGATGCAGCAGACTTCGGTTTACTGATAAACTTTCATGGTGCTACTTTACCCAGAGGATGGAGCCGTACTTATCCCAACCTCGTAACAGTAGAAGCGGTAAAAGGATTTGAAATGATTACGTTCAATCAGAACGATGCAGACAGGGAAGCCAATCATAGTACGATGTTGCCCTTCACCCGTAACGCTTTTGACCCGATGGATTTTACTTCCGTAAACCTGCACGAAATAACCTTTAGTAAATCCAAGCGCAAAACAACAGCAGCGTTTCAATTAGCTACCTCCGTTATTTTTCTTTCCGGCATTCATCATATTGCCGAATCACCCAATGGCATGAGCCATGTACCAGCCGATGTAAAAACATTTTTACGCCAATTACCCGTGCAATGGGATGAAGTAAAATTCATCAGTGG
>CAZPPM010000001.1:24682-62649 GCA_964588445.1 uncultured Citrobacter sp. | reverse complement strand
CATTACCTTCATATATTGATTTGATAATATTCTCCGGGAAAATATCAATAATATGGTCCTGCCAGTCCTTGCCCGCTGCATCCGGCAATCGATCGATCAATCCCTGTGGTACAGCTACGCCAGAGCTGTCCATAATATTGATCACTTTTTGCTGAAACTGTTTCTCCGATGATTGTGGGAGAGCTAAACTGACCGGTTTCTCTATCCCTTCTCCCGCCTTGGTAAGGTTAATAAAAATAAGCCCTATGACCAATGCTATAGTGGTAACCAACTCAAAATAAACCAGCGACTTCCAACCTATTCTTCCCACCTGCTTTAAATTGGAATGACTCGCAATACCTACTACTAATGTAGCAAAGAGTAAAGGGGCTACAATTGTTTTTACCAGCCGCAAAAATATCTTACTGAGAAATTGAAGGTTTTGCGAAAATGCGGGAAAGTCCAACCCTATCTCCACCCCTATCGCCATCGCTACCAATATCCATGTAGTAAGCGATCTTTTGTAAAAAGCAAACACAACCAAGCTTGCAATAAATATCCATCGGGAGCTAAATAAAACGGTATCGGACATTATCACCCATTCCTGCATATGCAGGAAATGAAGCAGAGCGGTAACTGTAAACAATACAAAGGAAAGCAGTCCGGCCTTGCGTTTATTCATATCTGCCTTTTAAGGTAAAGTCTCAAAACTAACGGTTTGCAGTCAAAAAATAATAAAAAATACGTCTTCGCTTTAGAATAATTCTCTCGAAAAAATCTTTTTGCTGCCTTTTAGGAGAAATCATTATTTTTCAGGCTACTTTTAAAACTGCTCTCTAAACACAAACAAATACTGACTTATGGGTTTATTTACCAAAAAGCCTATGGATGTGCTTCTAAATGAAGCAAAGGACTCGGGAGAAAACACATTAAAAAGAACGCTTGGTGGGTGGGGTCTTATCGCATTAGGTATTGGTGCTATCATTGGTGCCGGGCTTTTCGTACGTACAGCAGCGGCCGCTGCGCAAAATGCAGGTCCTTCTGTTACTTTTGGTTTTTTACTGGCAGCTATAGGCTGTGCACTGGCAGGACTTTGTTATGCGGAATTATCTTCCTCTATTCCTATTTCCGGTAGTGCTTATACCTATACTTATGCAACTATGGGTGAACTATTGGCCTGGATAATAGGATGGGATTTAGTATTGGAATATGCTGTAGGCGCTGCTACCGTAGGGATAGCCTGGAGTGAATACTTAAACAATCTCTTAGTGGAGGTATTTAATACCAATCCCGTCCCGTATGAATGGTGTCACTCCCCTTTTCAGCATCTTAATTTACTCACTATAAGTAATGCGGCAGATGCAGCGCAGTATAGTAGCTTTTTAAGTGAAACATCTATGCAAAGCCTGACTTCGCATAATCAGGTAGCCATTGACAATGATGTACTGAAAAGCTTGCCTGAGAATTTAAAAGCCAGCGTTTCTGTAAAGCAAGGTTTCATCAATTTACCTGCCTTAGGAATTGTTTCGGCCATTAGCTTATTATTAATAAGAGGTACACAAGAATCAGCATTTGTAAATAATTTAATTGTTATTGTCAAAGTAGCGATAGTTGTTTTATTGATTGCGCTTGGCTGGGGCTTTATCAACCCTGCTAATCACGATCCTTATATTCCAGCAGCTTCTACCTATATCGATCACCAGGGTATTAAACATAATTTCGGTGGTTTCTGGGGTATCGTAGCAGCAGCCGGTACTGTGTTCTTTGCCTTTATTGGCTTTGATGCGGTAAGTACTGCCGCTCAGGAAACCAAGAACCCCAAAAAGGATATGCCCTTTGGTATCCTTGGCTCCTTGATTATTTGTACAATATTATATGTCTTATTTGCACACGTACTTACCGGATTAGTTCCTGTAGATTTCTTCCGCGATCCTACAAAGGGTGGAGAAGCTTCTGTAGTCGCTGCGATAAGAGAATCGATGCCGGGCTACTCCTGGTTAAGCAAATCGGTTACCATCGCTATTTTGGCAGGCTTCTCTTCTGTAATACTCGTAATGCTATTAGGACAAAGCCGTGTTTTCTATTCAATGAGTAAAGATGGCTTATTGCCTAAAGTATTTTCCGACTTACATCCAAAATACAAAACACCTTATAAAGGAAATCTGGTTATCCTTCTTTTAGTTGCTTTATTTGCAGCCTTTGTTCCGGGTGATGTAGTAGGACACATGACAAGCATCGGCACCCTGTTTGCCTTTATGCTAGTATGTGCTGCTGTAATAATATTACGTAAGAAGGAACCCAATCTTCCCCGTCAGTTTAAAGTACCTTTTGTTCCGCTTATCCCTATACTAGGTATAGTAGCCTGCGGATTAATGATAAGTGGCCTGGGGTTAGATAACTGGCTTCGCTTAGGTGGCTGGCTGGCTATAGGGTTTGTTATCTACTTCCTTTATAGTAAAAAACATAGCAAGCTTAATAATCCAGACAAATAAATACGTATTCAACCTTAACAAAGAAGCCGCTCAATTGAGCGGCTTCTTTGTTGTAAATGGTAGTTATG
Organism: uncultured Citrobacter sp.; assembly: GCA_964588445.1. Classification (GTDB taxonomy): domain Bacteria; phylum Bacteroidota; class Bacteroidia; order Chitinophagales; family Chitinophagaceae; genus CAZPPM01. Next base: position 60,110 of record CAZPPM010000001.1, on the reverse strand, counting down.
CTTTCATAAGGCTCAACGGCCTGTGAGTAGCCAATTAGACTAATGGCTGCTATCAACTACATCATTTAAACCGCTGTAGTCAATTTAATATATATATACCATCTAGTGGCATATACCATTGTTGATAACAGACACAAACGTTGCTGTTTATTTTGCTACCCAATAAAGAGCAATGTATCCTCGCACCCAAATCCTCCTAACGAATATAAGCTATTTTTCTATTATAAGCAATCGATTGCATTATTAAGACAGCATACTGAGTTATAGAGCCTTACAGTCCCGCTTATTACTATCATACTACCACTAATAGTTTACCCCGAATTACTAACCTTTTTACAAGTAAAACACTATCATACTAAGACTTTTTCTTATCAGTCAAAGAAATATATGGTTATTCTATTATATTTCACGAATTTTAAGCAACCGATTGCAATTTTTAGGAATCCTCGGACTCTTAGCAATGTAGACTAAGGGATTCGCTTTTCGCCGATAGCAAATGCGGCAAGTAAATTGTTTTGCTTAACAATAGTTGATACTATAAAATGCCATACATGAAAAAAATGAATATATTCTGGATAGCTGTTTGCTTTCTTTTTGCTCTTAGTTCCTGTAAAGAAAAAAACACGTCCTCCCTTACTTCTTTAAAAGATGCTTTTAAAGACAATTTTCTAATTGGCGCGGCTGTTACTCCCGGCATTACAGAAGGCAAGGATACTGCTGCACAGCATATTCTCCTCTCCCATTTCAACTCCATTACCGCCGAAAATATAATGAAGGCGGCTTTAATTAATCCTGAGCCCGGAGTCTACGACTTTCAACCCGCAGATGACTTTGTCAGCTTTGGTGAAAAGCACAACATGTTCATTATCGGCCATACACTTGTATGGCACAATCAATGTCCATCCTGGTTCTTTACAAATGCGCAAGGCAAACCCAATACGAAAGAACAACAGATAGAACGCCTAAGAAGTCATATAGAAGCCGTTGCCGGAAGATATGCAGGCCGTGTACACGCATGGGATGTCGTTAATGAAGTAATTGGAGAAGATGGCAATTATCGATCTACAAATTGGGTCAATGCGTTTGGCAATGGTGATACGTTGGTAAAATATGCTTTCAAGTTTGCTGCACAATATGCCCCTGATACAGAACTTTATTACAATGATTTCAATACTTGGCGTCCCGCCAAGAGAGAGGGTATTATACGTCTTGTAAAAATGTTACAGCAGGAAGGTATTCGCATTGACGGTATTGGTATGCAGGCGCATTGGGGATTAAATTATCCTCAAACAAAATACATAGAACAGGCCATTGAGGCATATGCCGCTACAGGGCTAAAAGTAATGATCACGGAATTAGATGTAGATGTACTCCCCCTAACAAAAGAAGGACAAGTTATAGGGCAATCAATGGCTGATAAACAATTCCAATTGGAAGAATTTAAATCTTTTTTCGATCCTTATGCAAACAGTATTCCGGATAGTATTGAAACAGCATTAGCCAACAGATATGCCGAGTTGTTTTCTATCTTTAATAAATATAAAGAGAAAATAAGCCGTGTCACTTTATGGGGCATTGATGATAGTATGAGTTGGAAGAATGATTATCCTATACCGGGTCGAACAAATTATCCGTTACTATGGACAAGAGCCTATCAACCTAAGCAGGCCTTAAAAGCCATTTTAGAAACAGTCAGTAACAGTAATAAATAATGCGATCATGAAAAATTCAAAAGATACTTCCCGTAGAAGTTTTCTTCAACAAATCGGCATAGTAGGAATAGGCCTTCCTCTATTATCCGCCAAAGGTTTTCAACTCGCACTTTCACCCGAAGAAATTTTTATGAAGAATAAACAATCGGGCAAGATGGGTATAGCCCTCGTGGGCTTAGGAGGTTATGCTACCCATCAATTAGCACCGGCTCTACAAAAAACAACAGGTTGCTATCTTGCCGGTATCGTTACCGGTACGCCTTCTAAGATTCCTATCTGGCAGGAAAAGTATGGCATCCCTGCAAAGAATTGCTATAGCTATACTGACTTTGATAAAATAAAAGACAATCCTTCTATCGATGTTGTGTACATAGTACTGCCCAATAATATGCATGCAGAATATACTATTCGGGCGGCTGCAGCAGGTAAGCACGTTATATGTGAAAAACCAATGGCTATAACAGTAGAAGACTGTGATAAAATGATTGCTGCTTGTAAAAAAGCAAACGTGTTGCTAAGCATTGGTTATCGTCTGCATTTTGATCCTTATAATAAAGAGATGATGCGTTGTGGTGCGCAAAAAATTTATGGATCTATTCAAAAACTCTCAGGAGGCTTTGGTTTCAAAGCCACGCCCAACCAATGGCGGCTTACACAAAAATATGCCGGCGGCGGGCCATTGATGGATGTGGGTATCTATGTAATACAAGCCATGTGCTATACAGCAGGCATGAATCCGATTGCTGTAAGCGCACAGGAAGGCACAAAAACCGATATGGAACGCTTTAAAGAAGTAGAACAATCCTTAACCTGGCAATTTGAATTTCCAGGAGGATTAATAGGGCGTGGCGAAACCAGCTATAATGATAACATGAACTACATCCGCGCTGAAGCAGAAAAGGGAGTTTTTGAACTAACATCGGCGTATAATTATGGAGGACAAAAAGGTAGCACACCTGCGGGAGCTATGAGCTTCACACATGTAAATCAACAAGCATTACAAATGGATGCATTCGCAGTAGCCGTACAAAACAAGCAAGCTTCTATCGTACCCGGAGAAATGGGACGCAGAGATGTAGTCTACTTACAAGCTATTTATGAAGCGATGCGAACCGGTAAAAAAATACAGCTACCCAAAATTTGATAGCTGTATTTTCTATATTAAGCAGATAAAGGCTTACTCAAAAAAAGGCACATTGGGTATAGCATATTTCTTCATAGCTTCTTCATTGATATCAACACCAATACCCGGCTTCTCTGAAACCGTAATGAAACTATTCTTTACCCACTCGCCATCGTATTTTACTATTTCTTTAAACATAGGATCTGTATGGAAATAAGACTGCCATTCCAGAATTAAAAAATTAGGTACAGACGCGCATACGTGTGCTGCCGCCATCGCACCAAGAAAGGATGCTACCATATGCGGCGCAAATGGCGTATAGTATAGATTTGCCAAATTAGCAATACGCTGCCCCTCGCCCAGTCCTCCTGCTTTTTGCAAATCCGGCATCACAATATCTACTGCACCTATTTCAAGCATTCTTCTGAAACCATGTGCCAGATAATGATTTTCTCCCGCACAAATAGGCGTACTTGTAGACTCAGTGATAAGTTTATATGCTTCTATATTTTCTGCCGGTATGGGTTCTTCGAGCCACATAAGATTCAGCGGCTCCAGTTTCTTCGCAACAGCCTGTCCTGTAACGGCATCATATCTGCCATGCATATCTACACAAATATCTATAGTATGTCCTACTGCTTGTCTTGCCGCCGCTATCTGATCATACATTCTTTGTAATTCCCCTGGGCTTGCCGTCCAGTTATAGGAATCGTACTTATTTGGATCATTGGCCTGATCCAAATCAAACTTGATAGCATTAAAACCCATCTCTTTTGCTTTCTTAGCGGAATCAGCAAAATCTTTTGGCGTTGGGAGATTACGTTGGTATAATGCCGTATCGCAATACACTCTTACCTTATCTCTGAATTTCCCACCCAGCAACTGGTAAACGGGAACATTCAACACTTTTCCGGCAATATCCCACAATGCTGTTTCTATTGCAGATAACACAGCGATATACATTCCTGATTGAGCTCCCTGAAAAAAACCAGAACGCCGAATATTTTCAAAAAGACGATGCACATTCAATGGATTTTGATTGCGCAAACGAAATCCAAAATTCTTAACAAGATGATAGGTTCCTGGCACTGCATCTACTCCTTCACCACAGCCATATACGTCCTGATTGGTATAAATTTTTACAAATAAACTTCCTCTGAGATAACCACATTTCACATCCGTAATCTTCAAGTCAGATGGGGTTGATGATTTTGGCGCTTTTTCCACAGCGTCCTGATAACCTTTACCAAAACTCAACATGGGAGTAAGAGGCGTGATGGCAGCAGCAAGGGCCGCTTTTGTAATAAAATTTCTTCTCGAAGAATTTGACATTGCAATACTTTTTTAGTTGTGTAGAAATAAAATTCACCTTTACCGTCACCAGGTTCTGCCTTTGAGCATCTCCTGTATCTGCGATCGCGGCACGGGCAATTTATCTATGTGCTCATTCAACCACTGAGAAAAATCTTTTTCTATATCCTCACTCCAGCGGGTATCAATTTGCCCGGGCGTGTATTTACCTTCCCGCAATCGCTGGTGTCCAAACATATCTCGCAGTCTGACAACCTCTGCTGTCTTCACTACTTTTTCCAGCAGATGAGGTGGAATAAAAATCACACCGCCATTTCTTCCTAGCACCACATCACCCGGCATCACGGTAGCTTTGCCTATTCTCGTAGGCTGATTGATACCAACAAGTGTTGTGTTCAGTTGACCGGGTATACCAGGATTATTCAGGTGATGCGAAGGATGATAGGATCGAAAAAAAGAAGTAAACGATCCTAGTTCTTTCAAGCCATTGATATCGCGGATAGCGCCATCATAGACAATACCATTTCCTGTTTTTGCAAAAATGGAATTACCCAGATTGTCACCAATGGTAGGTCCATCATTATGTAGTCCAAACTGATCGGCGACATACACATCTCTTTTTACCAATAGATCTAATGGCCAGGCATTTTGTGATTTTACTCTCCCGCCTTTTGTATGACCAAAACTATCTATTACCCGATGTATATCCGGACGTCCCGGCATAAAAGTAGCCGTAACGGCACGACCTATCAATACACTATCCGGATTAATCGTTTGCCAACCATCTTCATATTGATATCTAAAATTTTCATTGCGTAGAACGGCCCATGCTTCTTCCAGGGTGACATTTTTTAATCTGTCAAGTAAACTGTCCGGAACATTCGGACGACCATCGGCAAATCGTTGCCCCTTCCATAGAGGTGTCAATGCAATAAGCTGCTCTTTTTGTAGTTGAACTTGCTGCGCTTGTAGTTGACTACAAAGGGAAATGACGATCGCACTCGCTAATATATATTTTAGCTTTACCATATAGAATTATTTAAAGAATGAAGTAAGATTATAATAAAATATACACTTAGGCTTCTTGTTGCTTTTGTTTTGGTTGTCGGTAATGCCACCAACTCGCCAGTGTTGATCCGGTCACATTCATTAATGAACTAAAAATGGCAGGTGCTAAACCAACGGTTGCCATTTTTCCCATATTCAAAGCGAGAGCAGATGCCAGCCCGCCATTCTGCATACCTACTTCAATTGAAATAGTTCTGCAATCTCTTTCTGAGAATCCCATTAACCTTCCTGCCCAGTAGCCTATCACAAAACCTCCTACATTATGAATCAGTACAACTACTAATAAGAGTATACCTACCTGCAATAAGCTATCTCTACCAGCCGCAATGAAGATGACAATAATGAGCATAATAGCTGCCATCGAGAAGAATGGCATAGCTTTATCCAACCACTTTATTTTTCCTCGTAAAAAATAATTGAACACTACACCGCCTACAATTGGAATAATAACAACCATCGTAATATCCCATACCATTTTCCAGAAGTTAACTTCTACATAGGTTCCTCCAAGTGTTTTCATCAACAAAGGTGTCATCAAAGGAGCTGATAGTGTAGCAATGCCGGTAATACAAACAGATAAGGCAAGATTAGCTTTAGCCAGATAAGCCATTACATTAGACGCCAGCCCGGTTGGCACACAACCTATCAATATGATACCGGCTGCTATCTCTGGGGGAAAACTAAATATTTTTGTAAGTGCTAGTCCTAAAAAAGGCATTACGGTGAACTGGCAAAAAACACCTGTAATCACCGTCTTGGGAGATTTGAAAACTTCTGAAAAATCTTTCCAACTCAATGCCGTTCCCATACCAAACATAGTAATCTGCAGCAAAGGCACCGTAAGTTTGGACAATTTAAAATCACCTACATAAACAAAGTACTGTGGATGATACAAAGCCATAAACACCGCAGCAATGATACAAGCTGTGTAAGAAAACCCTTTTAATAAATGGTTTCCTCTAAATGCAATAGCAATACTTATAAAAACAAATGTCAGTAGCCAACCTGCAACAGTATGATTCTCTTTGTATGTAAAAAAAACAAATAAGGCAGCAAGTAAGCCGGCAATTCCATAAAATAAATTATAGGTATTTCTTTTTATTTGCATTGTTTTTTGTTTTAATCGTGTATAGCCAAGTCACAGGTATCCCATCCTGTTTATGCAAGTCACAACAATCTTCTTCTATTACAAAAACAAGATTTTGTCAATGCTGCAAGGCAGCTATATCGGCAAATTCTTTTTCCAGCTTTGTACTTAATCGCTCAAATATTTTATAGTACTTCATATAGATGGCATGCGTCTGTTTATCCGGCTTTGCCTGATCATCAAGAACAACTGTTTTTGCTGCCTCGTCCAATGATCCATAGATACCCATTTCTGTTGCGCTCAATAAATAAGATCCATAGCTTACACTATGGTAATTATGTTTTAACCGAACTTGTTTATTATAAATATCAGCTACCATTTGTGCAAAAAACGGTAACGTACCAAAGCTTCCATTAATAGAAAGACTATTGATAGTACGGTATTTTTTCAGCGTTTTCCCAATGCTATATATTTCGTATAAAATACCCTCTATAGCAGCTCTTACAAAATGTGCTCTTTCGTGCTTTATATTGAGTCCAAAAAAGACGCCACGGGCATTGGCATTCCATATCGGCGCTCTCTCTCCAAGTAAATAAGGTAAAAAAATAAGCCCATCTGAGCCTTGTGGAACACTAGCAGCATCGTTAATCAATGTCTGCATGTTATGTTCGATATCGAAGGGATTTTTAAAATCACCAAACTGCCGGGTAAACCATTCAAAAATAACACCGCCATTATTGGTAGGCCCCCCGGAAACATATCTGTTTTCCGTCAAGAGATAATTAAAAAATTGTTGGTTTTCATCCTGTAATACTTTATCACTCATCACTCTTACCGCTCCACTATCTTCTACCGTTATATTCGCCATACCTTCTCCAATGACCCCATCACCTAACATAGCCATGCATCCATCACTAGAGCCTACCAGAATTTTCGTATCGACCGAAAGGCCAAGTGATGCCTGGTACGCTTTACTTAACTTACCTGCACTTGTAAAAACGGGCACCAGATCAGGCAACATCGCAGCTGTTATACCGGCAAATTTCATCGCATCTGCCTCCCATTTTATCTTATGAATATTTAGTAAGCCCGTAGCCGATGCAATACTGTAATCCATCATATACTCGCCAGTCAGCTGTTGCAGTATATAACTCTTTATGGATAAAAATTTACTAGTCTGTTTAAACTTTTCGTTTTCATTATTTTTAATCCAGGCGATTTTTGCCAGCGGAGACATAGGATGAAGTGGTGTACCTGTAGCATTATATATTTTTTTGCTAACTGCCGACTTCTTCAATTCCGCTACTTCCTTATTGGCTCTATTATCAGCCCACGTTATCGCATTGCCTATCGGGTTTCCTCGCTTGTCAACTGGAAGTACGCTATGCATGGAAGAGCTGAAACAAATACATAATACCTTATATTTTTTTGGATGAACAAAATCATTCAACAGATTTTTAAGCACATATAGCATTGTAATAAAAATCTGATCCGGATCTTGTTCACTATAATCCGGTTCGCTATGAAAGGTAGGACAATAGCCCTTTAACGAACCGATAGTATTGCCTTTTAAATCAAACGCATAAACTCTCACCGCATTTGTGCCAAGCTCGATTGTGATAATGCATTCCATATAAAAAATTATTTTTTTCTAAAATGATTTTTTCTAAACTCACTAGGTGTATAACCTGTTAGTTTTTTGAAAGTGGTGGAAAAGTGTTGTGATGAATAAAACCCTGTGTCGAGCGCAATGTCGGTAAGACTTATCTCCGATTTCTTCAGCAGTTTAATTGCTTCAGATATACGAATATTGATCAAGTAACTGAGCGGCGAAAAGCCTGAATAGCTTTTTACTCTTTCATTAAACAGTGTAGTACCTAAGCCCACTTGAGTAGCCATTTCTTCCACTGTCCATTGATGAGATAGATTACGCCGGAGCTCCTGCTCCAACTTCATAAATGTATTAGGAAAGTCTCTACCTGAATTAGACATTCGGGTAAATTGTCTTGCAACCTGTATCAGTATTTCATCCAGCAAATGATTTATTCTTGTTTGATGACCTACTTCCTGTGTAAATAATTCTGTTTGGATTTGTTTTAAAATCACTCCTGCATCAGTAAACTTCTGAAGTACTGGTGGATGATCTGTTTGTAGTATTGTATTTATAGTATATGCTTCTTTTTGCGACAGGCTGCTCCAGGGACCGGCCAAAATATCTCCCCTTTCACCAGGTACTAACTGTATATGTATCCACGAAAAAGAACCAATCTCTAAAACATTACTCTCATTACCAAATTCCGTTGCAGACATTACCAATGCTACATCACCCGGATATAAAACATAAACTCGCTTATCAATGACCCATTCAAATTTACCTTCTTGTATATAGTATATCCTTAACCCACTTTCTGAGGTTCTCGGAAAACCACATAAGCGAATAGCAGAATTTTTGATTGCCCCTATTTGTAGTATATGAGGGAACAACTTTAATTCGGAGGCAGTCTTTTGGCAAAGCACAAATTGATTCATGATAGTAGCTAGTGCAAATCAATAAGCAAGCAATCTCGACAATCGTTATAAAACCCGTAACACTCCTTTGATAAAGAAAAGAAATTTATCGCAACTGAATTTACAAAAATCAACAAAGTTCATAATTGGAAGGTTTTAGTTGCAACACTCGATACTTTAGCGGAAGATTGAATAAAGTGTCAAAGTCACATTTAATTCTTTCTACTACTATTCATCTTAAAAACGACTTGCTTTATGAAGGAAAATTTAAGGCCTCCCCAAACCCGTTTTGGAAGGTTTCTTTACTTACTATTCATTTTATTTTTTGTTTCAGCATCAGCCCATGCACAACAAGTGACTGGAACAGTGACTGATGAGGACAACAAGCCTGTTGCAGATGCCTCTGTAACAGTGAAAGGTAGCACTACTGCTACCGTTACTAATAGTTCCGGCTGGTTTAGTCTCAATGCAACCGGCGCAGATGTATTGGTTATTACACACGTAAGTTTTACAACTCTCGAAATTCCTCTTAATGGCAAAACGAACATTACTGTCAACATGATAAGGACGGAAGGGACAGGTCTTAGCGAGGTTATTGTTGTAGGCCTAGGCGTAAAAAGGCAATCAAAAAAATTAGGTTATTCTACCACTGCTGTTAATACAGGTGAGTTGGTAACGCAAAGAACCACAAATATTATGGAATCGCTGGAAGGAAAAGTAGCCGGATTGAATATTACTCCTCCAGCTGCTGGTGCAGGCGCCAGTACGCAAATCCGTTTACGTGGACAATCTGCTTTTGCCGGTGGCAACAATGCTCCTCTTCTTGTTATTAACGGCTTACCAATGGATCAAGGTGCCAGAGGCGCCAATGGAGCTGGTCAAGTAGAGCAGCGGGACAGAGGAGATAATTTACAAAGCATCAACCCTGATGATATAGAAAGCATGACCGTATTAAAAGGAGCTACGGCAGCAGCCATTTATGGTGCAAGAGCTGCTAATGGTGCTATTATTATCACTACAAAATCTGGTCAAAAAAACAGAGGCATTGGTGTTGAATACACTTCTAGCTATACGGCATCAAAAGCGTTGAATTTCATGGATGAAGTTATTCAAACAAGCTATGGGCAGGGAATGGCTGGCGCCAGGTTTACTACACAGGGTGCTGCTCAAGGTAATGGCCAGTTTGGATGGGGCGAAAAACTGGATGGTGTACCTACCATTAATTTTGACGGAGTGTCAAGGCCTTACTCTGCCTACCCCAACCAGCTTTTTGACTTTCTACAAACAGGAACCAATTTTACCAATACAATAGGCTTATCTGGTGGTGGTCCTAATGGAAGTTTCAGAGCCTCCTTTTCGAATACAGGTTCTACTGGTATCCAACCTAGTAATGAGTATAAGAGAAAAATCTTCAACGTAGGCATCACGCATGATGTGACCAAAAAGCTGAAAATGATGCTGAATATTAATTATTCAGATGAAGACAATATCAATATGCCGCAAATAGGTACACAAGGTGAAGGTGCAGTAAACTTCTTTACACGTATGCCCATTTCTGTTCCGCTGGAAGCTTACAGAGATAATGCGATTGATCCCGTTACAGGAGCAGAGCTGCGTAGCAGTGGATTTTTGGGAACTATTAATAACCCTTACTTCCAATTACAAAAGAAACAATCCTTTAAGGATGATAGAAATCGTATGCTCGGAACAGCTACTCTTAGATATGAATTCACAGACTGGCTTTTTGCACAAGGTAGATTTAACTACGACCATGGGAATAGCTTTATGGAGTGGAACGTGTTGAACGGAGCGGGAGCTACTACCCTCTTTAATGGTGATGGAACCTACAGAGGTAATTATAACTTAAGAAAAGATATTACGACAGATATAAATGCCGACTTCCTGATTGGTAGCAGCAAAGAATTTGGAAAGTTTTCTGTTGACGCCAGTTTTGGAGGTAATACACTTAGGTCTCAGTTTCAAAGACTAGATCAAACATCGTCTAATTTCACTGTACCAGATCTATATTCTATCGCCAATGGTACTGTACGTACACAAGGTTATATCTTCTCCAAAAGCCGCATCAATTCACTTTATGGTCTGGCTGAGTTTGGATATAACGGATTACTCTACCTCAATTTTACAGGAAGAAATGACTGGTTCTCCGTTTTAAACCCCGATAAAAACAGTAAGTTCTACCCATCGGTATCAAGTAGCTTTGTTTTCTCAGAGTTATTATCTAGCCAAAAGTGGCTTAACTATGGTAAACTAAGAGCATCTTGGGCAAAAGTGGGTAGCGTTAATGGCGTAAACCCTTACGATGGTGTATTGACTTACGCTATAAATCAAAATCAGTTTAATGGTCAAACGTTAGCTGGTGTTGCCGGCAACAGTGCACCTAACCCTTTACTACAACCCTTTACTATAACGGAGAAAGAAATAGGTATTGAATTAAGAATGTTCAATAACAAAGTGCTCTTGGACATTGCCGCCTTTGATAAAGTAACCACTGATCAGATACTTGATGTTACACTTTCCAACACATCCGGCTACCTTAATTCTAAGCAAAACAAAGCTTCCTTAAAAAACAGCGGTTTCGAAACACTTCTTGAAGTAAGAGCTGTACAAAACCGCAATTTTAGCTGGAACACTTCCTGGAACAATGCTTTCCTTTCTACCAAGGTACTAGATGTGGGTAATGACAATGGAACACTTCTTTTACTTTACTTCAACGGCACAGGAAATGAATTCCTCGGAGAGCTCAGATATACTGAAGGTCTTGCGATGAACCAACTTTATACAAAATCTTATAAAAGAAACGATAAAGGAGAAGTGTTAGTTAACGACGATGGACGCTTATTAGCAACTACAGGTGGACCCGTGGGTAATGGCTTTTTCCCTGTGGGCAGTTCTATTCCTAAGTTTACAGGTGGTTGGAATAATACTTTTACCTATAAGAAATTTAGCGCCGGTGTTCACATTGACTATAAATTTGGCGGCACTGTCTTATCTGCTTCACTCTTAAACATGACAAGACAAGGGCATTCTAAAATGTCATTGGAAGGCAGAGAAGGTGGTTTAATCGTCCCTGGTGTATATGAAAGCACAGGAGCAACTAATACTACTGTTATTCCTGTTGCCAATCTACAGTCTCACTATACGGACTATAGAAATCTTCAAATCGGGGATCCTTTTACCTTCAAATCAGATTTTGTAAAATTGCGTAACATATCTGTTTCCTACGATTTAACCAGCACAGTAAGCAACATCACTTCTCTGAAGTTTATCAAAGGGCTGGTTTTATCAGCAGCTTGTCGCAACGTAGCTATTCTATACAAAGATTTTCCTGGTATAGATCCTGAAGCGATCCAGTCTTCCGGTGACTTCAGAGCTGGGTATGAGAACTCCTCATTACCTACCACTCGCAATTTCAATTTTACCTTAAACGTCAAATTCTAGCCACATGATAAAAATTATTAAACGTCTAATTTTTATAAGCGCTATTCCGCTATTTGTCGGATGTGATAAAGGCTTTGTAGAAGTAAACACGAATCCTTACGCAATAACGTCCGTAGAGCCTTCTATTTTATTTGCAGGAGCGCAGCGCACCCATCTTGGAACATGGGCTGCAGAAAATACAATTGTTCAGCATTTCGTAAATCCTTATAATCAGGGAGCTACTATCGGGTTTAATTTCAATGCAGATATTGATGGCAACAGCAACCCCAGGTGGGATCAGTCTTACCCAACAGTATTGAGAAACCTGACACAGGCATTATCGCTTTTGGGAGACAATACTTCCCAGGTGAATTTGCTGAATATGATCAGGATTTGGAAAGCACAAACATATATGGGCTTAGTAGACACATATGGAAATGTCCCCTACTTCGAAGCAAGTAAAGCTGTTATTAACGGCACTTTCTATCCGAAATATGATGATGGGGCAACCATTTATGAAGATTTGTACAAAGAAATTAAAGAAGCCGTAGCTGCATTAAATCCTTCTGGCGACTATGTATCCTCCGATCTTTTTTATGGAGCTCATGCACAACCTTCTACCAGAACGGCGACCGCAACAGATCAGGTAAGCAAATGGAAAAAACTAGGCAACTCTTTACTCCTGAGATTAGGTATGCGCTATTCCAAGGTAAATGCCTCCAAAGCTCAATCGATCGTTACAGAAGCATTTGCTGGTGGCGTAATGACATCCAATGCAGATAATGCATTTGTCAAATACGATGGCTCTCTATATGTGTTCGAAGAAAACAATAATCTGAGAAATTTCTCTCATTTTAATTACGCTGCAGAACCCTTTGTTGACCAACTAAAATCTACTAACGATCCCCGCGCTAAATTCATTTTAGCCAACTTTACAGATCCTGGAGATGTAGTAGGCGACGCCAACCCCGATGTTACTTTAGCTAATCAATACGGAGTACCTATTGGCATAACAAGCACGGAAATTACAGCCGGCAGCCCTTATAGAGGTGGAAGAGGAACCGGTTTGAATTATTCGCAATTCAATATTTGGCGTATAGCTTCTCCCGCAGCACCCGACTTCTTTGTTACATATTCACAAACTGCTCTTCTACTTGCTGAAGCAGCGCAAAGAGGTTGGATTCCTGGTGGTGACGTCACAGCGAAAACCCATTATGACAATGCTATTACAGCGCATATGGAAGCAATTTCTCTTTATCCCGGCACCACAGCTATTTCGGGAGCGGAAGTGGCAGCTTATCTGGCAGATCCGGCTGTAGCTTATACACCTGCCAATGCACTACGATTAATTAACACGCAGTATTGGGTTGTCAATATTAGAAACGGATCAGAGGCTTTCGCTAATTTCAGAAGAAGTGGATTTCCTGCTTTAAGCCCTAATCTATTTAATAATAATCTTAGTGGTGGATTTGTCCGCAGATTATCGTATCCTGATATTGAAGCTTCCTCGAATGGAGCCAATTATCAGGCTGCTTCCGCAGCTATAGGTGGAGACAATTTAACCTCTAAGGTGTTTTGGGACAACTAACCAGTTTGTATTTTGCTTTCAAGGTTTGTCATAACATGGCTAACAGCTTTGAAAGCAAAATACTAAGACTATGCAGAAATAATCTTTGAAATATCTTCTAGGCAGTTTTTCAATTCTAAAGACCTTATTGTATCTACATAAGGTCTTTTTTCCTAGCACCTCTTTTGTTTTTTTAAATTGTTGCCTATTAATTTAAATAGGCGTCAGCTCTTTTGTATTTTCGAACTATTTACAACCTATACAAGATGAATAAGAAACTACGCAGCCATGATTGGTTTAGAAGAAAAGATAAAGACGGCATTATTTATCGTAGCTGGATGAAAAATCAGGGAATGCCCACTGATATGTTTGATGGAAGACCGGTGATTGGCATTTGCAACACTTATAGTGAACTCACTCCCTGCAATGCTCATTTCCGATCGCATGCCGAAGCAGTCAAGAAAGGTGTACTGGAAGCAGGCGGATTCCCGGTAGAGTTCCCCATTATGAGCTTAGGGGAAACATTACTCAAACCCACAGCTATGCTTTTTCGCAACCTTGCAAGCATGGATGCAGAAGAAAGTATTCGGGGTAATCCTATTGATGGTGTGGTACTATTGACTGGTTGCGATAAAACAACTCCTTCTACCGTAATGGGTGCTGCCAGTGTAGGCTTACCTACTATTGTTGTACCCGGAGGCCCTATGCTAAATGGGCGCTACAAGGGACAAACTATTGGCAGCGGTACACATGTATGGAAATTTGACGAAGACATGAAAACCGGAAAGATGACGCCAGAAGAATGTGAGTACGCTGAAAGTTGTATGAGCCGTAGTATTGGTCATTGTATGACGATGGGTACCGCTTCTACAATGGCAGTAATGGTAGAGGCATTAGGCCTTACATTAAGCGGCGCTTCTGCAATACCGGCAGCTGATAGCAGAAAAAAAGTAATGGCGCAACTCAGCGGACGTAGAATTGTAGAAATGGTAAAAGAAGATCTAACTATTGATAAAGTCTTAACCCGGGAAGCTTTTGAAAATGCTATCAAAGTAAATGCAGCGGTAGGCGGCTCTTCCAATTTCATCATTCACTTGGCTGCTATAGCGGGCCGTATAGGCGTATCGCTGGATTTGGAAGACTTTGATACACTGGGCAGCAAAATCCCCTTACTACTTAACCTTATGCCCTCAGGAAAATACCTGATGGAAGATTTTTACTATGCAGGCGGCTTGCCTGTTATCTTACATGAATTAAAAGAACAGCTTCACCAAAATGTAGTGACTGTTACAGGAAAAAACCATCACGAAAATATACAAGGCACAACAGATAATTACAATACAGACGTAATCGCTACTTATACAAAACCACTTATTGAAGAAGCTGGTTGTGTAATCGTAAAAGGGAATCTGGCTGTTAATGGTGCTGTTATAAAACCCTCTGCTGCTACACCTGCATTAATGAAGCACACAGGTCGTGCTGTAGTATTTGAAAGCATAGAAGATTACCATGCACGCATTGATGATCCTGAATTGGATATTGATGAAACCTGCGTTATGGTATTAAAATATGTAGGGCCCGTGGGTTATCCCGGTATGCCGGAAGTAGGCAATATGGCTTTACCTAAAAAAATTCTGGAAAAAGGTGTGAGAGATATGGTGCGCATCAGCGATGGCCGCATGAGTGGTACCGCTTATGGTACAGCAGTACTACATGTATCACCGGAAAGCGCCATAGGAGGCACATTAGCGCTTGTTCAAAACGGAGACATGATTGAATTAAACGTAGAAGAACGCAAACTACATTTACATATAAGTGAGGAGGAATTAGAAAAAAGAAAAGCAGCTTGGAAAAAACCTGCACCCGCTGCAACAAGAGGTTATGTAAGTTTGTATGTAAATCATGTGATGGGAGCAGACAAGGGAGCCGATCTTGATTTTCTTCAAGGGAGTTCCGGTAGTGCCGTCACAAGAGATTCGCATTAACAAAGTAATTGAACGCATTCACTCAATCATTTGCCATATGAAATTGTATTTATTCATCTTTTGCACTGCCATTATGAGTTGCAATGAGGCTCAACCACCAGTTTCAAAAAATTATCCAACAACCGGCACCATTGAACGTATCGACGCTGCACTGGATGCCATTATTGATAAAGAAGCAAAAGCTGAAATTATTGCAGAAGGATTTGACTGGAGCGAAGGCCCTCTTTGGGTAGAAGCAGAAAAAATGTTACTCTTCTCCGATGTGCCTAAGAACACTGTCTATAAATGGACAGAAGAAAAAGGCGTTGTTGTCTATCTCGAGCCAAGTGGCTATACGGGATCTGAGCCATCTCGTAGTCGTGAGCCAGGTAGCAATGGTTTGTTACTTGACAGTAAAGGTTCACTTGTATTGTGTCAACATGGCAATCGGCAAATGGCAAAGATGGATGCACCTATAGATGCGCCACAACCTTTGTTTATTACATTAGCCGGCAAGTATCAGGAAAAACGTTTTAGTAGTCCGAATGATGCGGCTTACAGTAGTGCAGGCGAATTATTTTTTACAGATCCTCCTTATGGATTACCACAGCAAAATGATACAGACTCATTGAAAGAAATACCCTTCAACGGAGTGTACAAGCTAAAGCAAAATGGTGACATCATTTTATTGGTTGACAGCATTAGCCGTCCTAATGGTATTGCCTTGTTTCCGGAAGAAAAACAATTATTGATCGCCAGCTCTGACGGGCGCAATCCTAACTGGTATATTTATGATATTGAAGGTGATGCCGTAAAAAATGGAAGACTGTTTTATCCCGATATTACCGCTGCTAAAGGTGAAAGAGGATTACCGGATGGTCTTAAAATAGATAAGCAGGGAAACGTTTTTGCAACAGGTCCCGGAGGAATATGGATTTTTAACCGGGAGGCAAAGCTGCTGGGAAAAATAAAACTAGAACAACCTACCTCTAATGTAGCACTCTCTACCGACGAAAAAACGCTATACATCACCAACGATGCACACATCGTACGATTAACCATGAGAAAATAAAAGCACCCTTACAACACATGAAATTGTACAAAACCAAAACAGGTGCCGTAGTAGAAAAGGAGAATCATTTTTATTTATTGCAGGCAGATTGGCTATCACTTGTAAATGATGATAATTTGTCCAAAAACATAAACACACTTCTTCATTCAGCAGAAACTATCCCTTCTATCGCAGAAGAAGATATTCTTGCTCCGATTGATCCTCAACAGGAATTATGGGCCTGTGGTGTTACCTATCTGCGCAGTAAAGTAGGTCGGCAGGAAGAAAGTAAAAATAGTGGCGGCAGTGATTTTTACGCAAAAGTATATGAAGCAGAAAGACCGGAAGTATTTTTTAAATCTACTTATCATCGCATTGCTAACCCAAAAGGTAACGTGCGTATTAGAAAAGACTCCTCCTGGGATGTACCAGAACCGGAACTCACATTAGTAGTAACGGCATCTGGTAAAATTATTGGCTATACGGTAGGCAATGATATGAGCAGTCGTAGTATTGAAGGAGAAAACCCTTTGTATTTACCTCAAGCAAAAACATATGACGGCTGTGCCGCAGTAGGTCCTTGTATTTATTTAACAGCCGATCCGCTATCTCCTTCCACTACTATTCGCCTTACTATTAAACGCAACGAAGTAGTTGTATTTGATGATAGCATCGCCATTGAGCAAATGAAACGTACGGTGGAAGAACTGGCAGCTTTTGTTTTCAAAGAATGTTCTTTTCCTTATGGCTGTCTTATCATGACTGGCACCGGCATTGTGCCGGGCAATGATTTCACCTTACAAAGCGGTGATACCATTGAAATAAATATAGCCCCTATTGGATCACTTATAAATACCGTAGCATAAATTGACTATACTTATTATTCTCTTTGCGATTGCCTTGCAGGTTTTTCTTACCGTAAAAAAAGTCAGTCCTTTTTTATCTCTGCTTATCGTTGCCATTGTAGCCGGCTTCCTGCTGGGTATGCAGCCTTCCCAAATTTTAAAGTCAATAGAAACAGGAGTAGGTAGTACGTTAGGTGGACTCGCACTTATTCTTTGTCTGGGAGCTATACTGGGAAAAATTTTAGAGATCAGTGGCGCAGCAGAAAAAATTGCAACAACCTTGATTCAAGGCTTTGGCGAAAAAAGAATTCAATGGGCTGTTTTGCTCACCGGCTTTTTAGTAGGCATCCCCTTATATTATAATGCGGGGTTCATTATTCTTGTGCCCTTAATTTTCATGCTGGCAAAAAAAACAGGATTACCCCTCTTATATATTGCCATACCTATGGCCGCCTCTCTTAGTACAACACACTGCTTCCTCCCTCCGCATCCCGGTCCTGTAGTATTGGTCAATGCATTTGAAGCAAATATCGGCCAGGTATTGATCTATGGAATTCTCATTGCCATCCCTGCCGTAATTATTGCAGGTCCTTTTCTGGGCCGTCGTCTACAAAAACTTCGTGTCAATTTTTCATTTGCAGAAGATATACCTGCAAACACAAGCACTACTCAGCTACCGGGTACTTTCAGTAGCTTTTTTATTGCACTACTACCGGTACTTTTAATTACTCTCTCCGTAATTGCCCAAACCTTTTTACAGGAAGGATTGCTTAAGCAAGCACTCCTTTTTATAGGAGATTCTACTATAGCTTTATTTATTGCTGTTTTAACCGCCATCTATTTTCTAGGTATCCGAAAGAATCATTCCATGGCTGTAGTTATGGAATGGTTGCAGCAAGGCATTACCGGGATTGCCATGATTATGCTCATCATCACTGCCGGCGGTGTATTTAAGCAAGTATTGCAGGATAGTGGCACCGGTGCATTTATCGCATCGTTTAGTAGCAAATGGCAAATGCCGCCACTACTCTTTGGATGGCTGGTAACAGCTTTGTTACGTGTCACGATTGGTTCTGCAACTGTAGCCGCCATCACTGCGGCAGGTATTGTAGCTCCTTTGGTAGTCACGGGAGGAGCCTCGCCAGAATTGATGGTACTCGCAGTAGGAAGCGGTAGTGTTTTTGGATCGCATATCAATGATTCAGGTTTTTGGATGTTTAAAGAATTTTTTAAGCTATCCCTCCGGCAAACTTTTCTTTCCTGGACTATTATGGAAACACTCATCTCTATTATCGGTCTGCTAGGCGTACTTGTTCTCAATTATTTCTTGCAAGGGTCATAAGCTATTTACGCTGTAGTTTAGAAATGAGTAAATTGCACGACATTCATTTCCTAATTGCCAACAAATAAAGTATGATACCTGTAAAAGGTTACGCAGCCCTGAACGCCAACTCTTCGTTAGTCCCTTTTTCATTTGAACGCAGAGATTTGCGTCCCGATGATGTACAAATAGATATTTTGTACTGTGGTGTTTGCCATAGCGACTTACACCAGGCTCGTAATGAATGGGGCGGCTCTATATACCCGATGGTACCCGGTCATGAGATTGTGGGCAAAGTAATCAATACCGGAAAAGATGTGACTAAATTCCAGATCAATGATATTGTAGGTGTAGGAGTAATTGTGGACAGTTGCAACACTTGCAAAAACTGCCATGCAGGTTATGAGCAATATTGTGAAGAAGGCGCCACGGTTACATACAACACAATGGAGAGAGATGGCGTTTCTCTGGCACAGGGAGGTTATTCGTCGCAAATTGTGACTAAAGAAAAATTTGTTTTACACGTAAATGAAAAATTAGACCTAAAAGCGGTAGCGCCTTTGCTATGTGCGGGCATTACTACTTACTCCCCCTTGCGCTTCGCTAAGGTAAGTCCGGGTATGAAGGTGGGTGTAATCGGCTTGGGAGGACTGGGGCATATGGGTGTAAAGTTTGCCGTTGCTATGGGTGCTGAGGTAACCGTCTTAAGCACTTCTCCCACTAAACGCAACGATGCAGAAAGATTAGGCGCCACCCATTTTTTAGTAACAACAGATAAGGCGCAGCTCAAAGCCCGCCAGGGTTACTTTGATGTACTATTGGATTGCGTGAGCGCCCCGCATGATTATAGTGCTTATCTGAATCTGCTGGGACTGGAAGGCAAACTCATGGTCGTAGGCTTACCCGCGGAAGAGCCAAAAGTTTCTCCTTTTTCACTTATCACCAATCGCCGTAGCATTACCGGATCTATGATTGGCAGCATGCAGGAAACTCAGGAAATGCTCGACTACTGCGCCGAAAAAAATATTGTAGCCGATATAGAACTCATCGCTGCCAACAATATTAATGAAGCTTACGAAAGACTACTGAAAAATGATGTAAAGTATCGATTTGTGATTGACATGAAAACACTCTAAATCCGATCACTTCTTTGTTATAAGCAACCTCTTTTAGTCCTATTAGCTATGTTTTCTAGCCGTCACAGTATTCGGCTCTAAGTGAACTATCTTTTTCTCATAGCCTGCCAGAATATTAGGAACAGAAAACAGGCCTTATTACCTTTGCACAAATAAGGCTACCATGGGTATTAACCTGAGCGAATTGATTACGGTAACGTTTACCTTATTCGCCGTTATTGATATTATTGGGTCCACCCCTATTCTCATTTCTTTAAAACAAAAAATGGGCGGCTTGCGCGAGCTAAGAGCCACGCTAATTTCTGGTGGACTGATGATTCTTTTCCTATACGTAGGTAAAGCTTTTCTGGACGTATTGGGACTTTCCATAGAAGCCTTTGCAGTAGGGGGCTCCATTGTCATCTTTATATTAGGGCTGGAGCTGGTGCTGGGTATAGAATTTTTCAAAGGAGAAAGTGATGTAAAAACAGCTACCGTAGTTCCCATTGCTTTTCCGCTGATTGCAGGCTCGGGTACGCTTACTACTATTATGTCGCTCAAAGCTAATTATGGGGATACACCCATATTAATTGCCATTCTCATTAACCTTATAATCATTTATGTTGTACTAAAATCGCTTAATCCTATTGCCAAATTATTAGGACCTTCAGGATTATCTGCGGTAAGAAAATTTTTTGGCGTAATTTTGCTGGCCATTGCCGTAAAAATATTTGCAAGCAATGCTCCCGGACTAATTTAAGTAATCTGGTCTCGTAGTACAATGGATAGTATAAGAGTTTCCGAAGCTCCAGATCCAGGTTCGATTCCTGGCGAGACCACTTCCCAACCACTTTAAAATCACTCACAACTACTGAAAGCCTTACAAATTCGTTGACATGTAAGATAGCAACCGGATCAGGCCTTCTCAGCCCCTCGCTTTTGAAGTCAACTGTAAATTTAAAAATCACATTCTGCATCTACTTATTCTGTCATGGCAAATTACTGCCACATATTCTACGTGTGCAACACAATAGCATTGCTTACGAGGTATTATTTCGAATGCAAACAAAAGTGACAAGGTTCATCCAAAACTTCTTTTACGATTCTGTACAACTACCTGATTCTTTCTTATACTTAACCCGACTAACAAAAAACGATTGAGTAAAATTTTCAAACTGAGGTAACAACGCCTAAAAAAATATCAATTAATCCACGAACTCTGCTGAAGACCACTAGCTAATTTAAAACAACTCATTCTAAGCCTCTTTGAAAAGCATTTTATCTTGAAAAGATCATTACCGGTCGATAAAACCGATGCTCTTCTTCGGTTTTAGATCATTCTTTAAAATTTTCAAAAATAGGTAGCACTATGCTGGTCAAGGTTTATTGGAATAAAATTTTTCAATCCCCAAACCCGCATCTTTCATTAAATTACACTGATAAAAACTGTTAGCCTGCGCGCCAAAAACGTACCTTATTCTTGAACATTCTTCTTACATTCCGACATAGAACATCGGATCTATTTTTTGATCATTAAATGTAACAGTGATGCTGCCGAAACTCGAGAAGATACCCCTGAATCATCTATCGTCTATTACGGTTAAGAGAGAAGTAACGCCATATATGGACTATCCCTGGCACTACCATCCCGAATTCGAAATCATCTTCGTTGAAAAAAGTTATGGTATTCGATTAATGGGAAGCCATATTGGGAACTTTTCTGATGGCGATCTGATGTTTATCAGTTCTGACTTGCCGCACGTATGGAAAAATGACAAGGATTTTTATCAAGGCAATGAAAACTTATTTGTAGACGTATATGTAATCCATTTTCGAAGAGATGCTTTCACCGAAGATTTCTTTAACCTGCCGGAGTTCACTCAGGTAAGAAAACTTTTTCAATCAGCGCAGCAGGGAATGCTCATACGGGAGGGGAATGACCATAAGATTATTTCATCCATGATAAAAGAAGTTGTTAATGCCTCGAGTATTGATAGGCTGATTCTATTTTTAAAACTTCTCAATGCCTTTGCAAACACAAAAGAATATGACCTCCTTTCTATGATCGGTTATGAAAATTCTGTTGACCTTAACGATACCGAAAGAATAAATACCGTGATGAATTTTGTAATGACCAACTACTCGGAGGATATTAACATAACAAAGATTGCCAAACTGATTAATCTTACCGAGGCTTCATTTTGCAGGTATTTTAAATCAAAAACGCATAAAACGTTTTCGCAGTTTCTGAATGAAGTAAGAATCCTCAACGCCTGCAAGCTTCTAGTAAACAGCAATATGACTATTACGCAAATTTGTTACGAAACGGGGTACAATAATATTTCCCATTTCAACCGGCAGTTTAAACTGATAACCGGATTGACAGCGAAAGAGTATGCGAAGAAGTATGTGTAGAGAGAAGTTGTAAGTTATAAATTACAAATTTTAAGTTGTAGGGTTCAAGGCATGTACTTAAACCCTACAACTTAAAGCTACAACCTGCTAGTACCCTTCATTCTGAACCAGATTCGTGTTCAGGCTAACTTCACTAAAGGGAATTGGGAATAATACTTTGTTTGGCGTTACTACATAATCAACTACGCGGTAACCACCTGAGGTCAGATATTTGGCTTTGTAATCCGTCATAACCTGGAACATGGTCCCGGTTCTCAGCAACTGAAACCAGCGGTCGCCTTCAAAACACAATTCAATGCGACGCTCCTTATGCACAGCATCATGAAATTCTTCTTTTGTCAAATCCGACAATTCTGATAAACCGGCCCTTACCCGCACCTGGTTCAGGGGAGCAAACGCATCATCGGTACGATCAGCCTCATTTAACGCTTCGGCATACAGCAGCAAGATATCGGCATAGCGCAGCACCGGCCAGTGGTTATTGCCTTCATCTTTCGCTTTGGGCTTATCCAGAAATTTACGTGTGTAATAAACGGCTGCTGTGGGATAATAAAAACTCGCCACATCTCTCCTTAAATCTCCAGTCTCGAAAGCATTATGCAAATCCAGGGTTCCTTCATGATTGCCGCCAGGCGTACCGCCGGAAGTAACGGCTTCTGCCGAACCGAAGGGAGCAAACAAAAGAGAAAAATTGCTTCCTTCACCGAAACCATTGGCGAGATACTGCACATCGAAAACGATCTCTTTGTTATTCTTGTTGGTAACAGCAAAAACATTGGCGTAATTAGTCAGCAGTTCGTAACCACCGGTTGTGATAACATCATTCAACACAGGCAATGCCTCGTTGAATTGCTTGTTAGTAACATACACTTTACCCAGCAGTCCCTGGGCAGCACCTTTTGTTGCTTTCCCTTTTTGATTTGAGGGATATGTAGCAGGAAGGGCCCCTATAGCATCACGAAGGTCACTTATCACTTGGTTGTATACATCCTGCGGACGTACCTGCGCAAAGGAATATGCCTCTTCTTCGCTCTTTATCTCGTGCAATACCAGTTGGATATTTCCAAAAAACTGGACCAGATTGAAATACATCAGGGCACGGATAAACTTAGCTTCGCCTTTATACTGTGTCCTCAAGGCATCCGCCATTTCAACTGCATCAATCCTGTCGAGTATAATGTTGGCGCGTGCGATATTGGCATAAGCAAGCGTCCAGTTCTGCGTAATATGGCTATTGCTGGGCACCCAAACCATGTTATCGATCGGCGCCAGCGGAATCGTGTAGCCATTTGACTGTGTATTATCGGAAGCCATTTCACTCACCACATAGAAGAATTCATAGTAGTTGCGGAGGCCGCTATACATTCCGTTTACAGCCGATGTTATATCTGCCTGCGTTTTATAATACTGTCCGGTGCTTACGATCGTTGGAGAACTCATGTCTACAAACTTTTTACACCCTGTATTTAAAACAAGCAGAACTAATGCAAAGCCGGTCAATTTATTTATGTACGATTTCATCTTGTAATTTTTATAGTTCATTAAAAACCGATGTCGATGCCCAGCATAAGGGTTCGCGCAACGGGATAGGTACCTTGGTCAACGCCTGGCTGATACACGGAACTACCGAACTGGCTTACCTCAGGATTGTACCCAACATAGTTGGAGATGGTAAACAGGTTTTGCGCGGTCAGGTAGAAGCGGGCAGAGCGCAGGGAAACAGGGTTCAAAACTTTTGCCGGAAGCGTATAACCGATAGTTAGATTTCTCATTCGTATAAAAGATCCGTCATAGATAGCGTTGGAGTGCAGATTAGAAGCGGTTCCAAAACCTGCCCGGGGGCCTATCCTTGCATACTTCACGTCGCGATCGGGCTCAGCGGGGTTGAAATAATTATCAACCATATCAGCCCGCGCATTAAATCTTCCGCTCCACAGCTCGGTATGTCTGCTTGCACCATTAATAATCGAGTTACCGGCAACACCCTGCAGGATAAAACTCATATCAAAGTTTTTATAAGAAAGTGTATTGGTCATACCAAAAACCAACGGCGCAAATCCATTACCCAATTTTGTACGATCGCCTTCATCAATTTTTCCATCACCATTCACATCGCGTATTTTATAGTCGCCCACTCCGGAACCTGTCCACTTTGGATAGCTAGCAAGTTCTTCTGCATTTTTAAATACACCATCAATAATAAAACCATAGAAATTTCCAAGCGGCTTACCTACTTCTATTCTAAAGGAATTAGGCCACCCGGTTACAGCAACACGTGCGGGTAAGGATTCCACGCCGCCCAAGTCCAGTACTTTCGACCGGTTGTAGCCGAAGTTTAAGTTAGTCGTCCAGCGGAATGCGCCAACCATGTTGCGACTGTTAATATTCAATTCAAGACCACGATTTCTAACATTACCGGTATTAGTAGTAAACGTTGTTGCATAACCCACAATGGCTGGTAATGCTTTTGAAAACAACATGCCTTCTGTCAACTTATTGTAAGCATCAATCGTTACAGTTATCCTGTCTTTCAGGAAACCTGCTTCCAACCCGACGTTAAACTGTCTGTTTTTCTCCCAGGTCAGATTTGGATTTAAGAACCCTGTTTGAAAAACACCTGCAACCCTTTCATTATTGAAACTGTAATTACCGTAAGCCATCCTGCTCATCCAGGTAAAGTCGCCAATATTGGCATTACCGGTTTCACCATAGCTTACTCTTAATTTCAACTCACTCACAACATTCTGGTTGTCCATAAAAGATTCTTGTGATATTCTCCATCCGGCAGAATAGGATTGAAAAACGCCGAAACGTTTATCCGGGCCAAATTTTGAAGAGCCGTCAGTCCTCACAGATCCGGAGAAAAGGTATTTTTCTTTGTAATCATAACTCAACCTTGCAGCGTACGACAAAAATCCGTTCACCCCGTATGTTATTGATCCAATTTGGTCGGTAGAGGCCGTTGGGTTGTCAATCAATACATTGGTAAACGTACCTACTTTACCTGCCGTACGAGTCGTTGTTACGTCATATTGCTCAATAGAATGTAGCAACAACGCAGTGAAATTATGGTCGCGTTTGATTGTTTTGTTGTAGGTAAACGTGTTTTGCCAAATCCAGTTAAAGGTTCTGCCATTCGCCACACTACTTGCGATACCGCCCAGGTTGGGCGTTGACAGGTTTGCAAACACAGCCTGCGAATTTGCCAAGGTAGCAGGAATATATTGGCTATTAAATGTAGAACCAACGGTAAGGCCACCTTGTGTTCTGATCGTAAGACCTTCTACCGGCTTCCATTCCAGGAAAAGATTATTGAGTACACCAAAAGAGTTTGTTTTATTTTTAAACAGCTCCAGTGTCGCGAGGGGATTGTAGATAGCCACTTCGGCAAAATTGTATTGCGTGTAAGGCAAAACGTTATTCTGTCCATAGTCGCCGTTTTCCAAACGAACGGGTACTACCGGTGGCATGAGTAATGCGGTATATACAGGAGAGTATCCGTAAGGACCGAGAGCAGTGGGGCTTCCCTGTACGTTGCGCCATGTAAACGAAGGTGCAATATCAAATCCTATCTTCAGGTTTTTCGAAAGCTGTGCATCGAGGTTAGCCCGAAGGTTCGCTATCTTAAACCCAGTACCCACCATAACACCTTCCTGGGCAGCATAACTGCCGGAGATGGAAAACCGTACTTTGTCTGTACCGCCATTTGCTCTTATTTCCGCTTTTGAAAATCCGGCTGGGCGAAAAATCACATCCTGCCAGTCTGTATCCGGCAACAGTTCAGGAGTATCAAAAATATCGGGGTACCGAAGATTAGAATTTCCTCTTGCTGTTTTTGCATACTCGAGATACTCCTCCTTGTTCATGACGTCGATATATTTCGTCACATTCTGAACACCGGAATTAAGGGTGACAGAAAAGTTTGTTTTACCGGCCTGCCCGCGCCTTGTTGTAACGACTATTACACCATTCGCACCACGTGATCCATAAATAGCGGCGGAGGCAGCATCCTTCAATATCTCAATCGACTGAATATCTGAAACATTTATTTTAGCAAATTCACTCTCATTGGGAAGAGGGAATCCATCTACTACATAAAGAGGCTCATTGGATGCGCCCAACGAGGCGGCTCCACGAATACGAATAACAGGCGCTTCGCCTGGTGAACTACCCGCAGTTGATTGCACTTGCACACCCGCAGCTAAACCCGCCAACGCATCGCCTGCTGAAGTAACCGGCAACTTGTTGAGCGTTTCCCCCGATACCCGACTAATGGCTGTTGCCAGTTTTTTTCGGGATTGAGTACCATACCCCACTACCACCACAT
The DNA here is from genome assembly GCA_964588445.1 of uncultured Citrobacter sp. Classification (GTDB taxonomy): domain Bacteria; phylum Bacteroidota; class Bacteroidia; order Chitinophagales; family Chitinophagaceae; genus CAZPPM01. The sequence goes on along the minus strand of CAZPPM010000001.1, from coordinate 33,258 downwards.
CGCCGAGCGTCCCATCGGATGGCACCATCGAAATACTAATGGTTGCTTCCTTTCCAATGCTTATCTCTCGGGTGTTATAACCGATAAACGAAACAACAAGCACTGCGCCGTCAGAAGCGGGTAATGAAAATCTTCCCGACGCATCTGTTAATGTGATCGCAGATGTGCCTTTGACCTGCACGGATGCTCCGGCCAATGGCTTATTGTCGACCGATGAACTTACTGTACCAGATAAAGTTTTAGGCTGTGCGTAACAAACCACGGTAGCTAGTAAAAAAAGACAATTGATTACTGCCCTGGTAAAAAACCGAAACGTTGGTATACCTAATTGGATCATAAAAAACATTTGGATTGATGGCGATTGGTGAATTGCTGTTTTTTAATTTGTTTCTGTAACATTTATATGTTAACTAAATGTTTCGTAAATGTAAATTAACAGCCAGGGTTAAAACGACTACGTAGTTTACCATTAATGACAGTATATTGTCATAGCTGTTATTTTCCGATCATTATTCTGACAAAAACATACGTGAATAATGCACGGGATGAATTTGCTAAGGGATAAGGTTTTACCGCGTAAGCCTGTAAATAAGAATGGCGGCTCTTTTAATGAGACTGGGATATTCCTTTAAATTTATTGTTTCACCTGGCGCATGACCTCCTTTACCTGAAGCTCCTAATCCGTCTATACAATCCAGGTACTCTGCAACAAAGGAAATATCTCCGGCTCCCCGCACGGCTGGATCGGTTGCTTTCACTATTCCATAGCCAAGTGACCGGCTAACTTCATTCAATATTCCTACAAGAGCTTCATTACCTGCAGTAGGCGGCATTGCAGGAAATCCATCTTTAAAACTGATGGTGGCCTTACTGCCGGGAAGATGTTGCGAAACGATATCACGCATCATAGATCGGGCATTCTGTTTTTGTTGTTCGGTAATGAAACGCATGTCGCCAATGACAACTGTTTTCGGCGATATGATGTTTATTTTACCTGATACGTGCCCGCTTTGTACTCCATGATCATAGTTCACATCTGACCCGCCGATAAACAAACCCGGGTTGCCGCTCAGGAAAGGTTCATCAACCATTTTTTCACGGAATGCGTTGATGATACGGGCCGCTTCATAGATGGAGCCATATCCTGCCGTTCCAAATATGGCGCTTGAATGCCCCTGTACTCCTTCTACCTCCAGCTTCCATTCGCTAAAGCCGCGACGGGCGGTGGTTACGGTGTTAAGGTTTACCGCATTTTCAAAGCCTAAAGCGATGTCGTGCTTTTTGGCTCTTTCAATAAAATCGAGTCTGCTGATAGCGGCATGTGTGCCTACATTTTCTTCATCACCGGTAAGGTAAACTGTAATTGTAACATCGTCGAGCAGGCCCCGCTTATGCAAAGCTTTCAACGCAGCAACAACCAGCACATTACCGCCTTTCATATCCACCACACCCTGCCCTGTAGCGGTGCTATCATTCAGCATCCGGAACGGGTTGGCAGGCATGTCGGGCTCAAACACGGTATCGAGATGGCCTATCAGGAAAAGTTTTTTTCCTTTTTTTCCGGTACGCGTTGCCACCAGATGCCCAGCATTACGAAGGGAATCAGGCAAGGAAATCCATTCCACTTTAAATCCCATTGCACGCAGGTCACGGGCGTATACTTCGCCCGTGTTCCTGACGCCCGTAATGTTGTAGGTACCGCTGTTGATATTTACAGACTCTTCCAGCAGGGCAAGCGTTGCAGGCATGGCAGCATCCACGTCCTTTACAATGCTTCGCTCTGTTTTGGTAAGCGACTGGGTAAACGCCGCATCGGCAACGCCCAGCAAACAACAGAAAAGCAATAATACCTTCACCATTAGTTTTTAATTACGTTTATTTCCTGTACACGTGTTAACCTGTCCATATCGATATTGTACGTAACAGCTTCGTCTCCTTTGCCATTATAAACACTGTTCATAAATACGCTGTTGGAAATAGGAGCCTCTACCAGGATCAGTGATTTTCCACCACCGATCACGTTTGTAGCGTAGATGTTATGAATAACTCCCGCTACCGAAGGCAGTCCATACCCTCTGCCGCCCACCATCAAACTATGACTCCTTGGCGTAATAATTAATCCATCAATGTAAATATGATGAATACCCGCGCTGTCGCTGCCACGCAAAGCCACACCCGAAAAGTCAGTGCTGCCGCTGATATTGGTGATTACCACCTGTTCAATATCATCTTGCGGGCCATACCACCTGGCGGCCGTAACCATCGTTGAGTTGGGATTTCCATTAAACCTGGGAAGCGATTTATCGTTATCAAGATTTGAAAGCGCGATAAAATCATCCTGTGTCCTGCCTGAAATATTGTCTATGCGGAAAAACTTACATCCCTGGCGCAGGTTGATTCCGTCCCTGTTCCTGATCTTGATGGTTTTCCCATTGATTACCTGTTCTTCCTGCAGGTTAAACCTGATAAAGGATATGTCGGCATTCAGTGTTCTTTCAAAACTGATAGACCAGGCGTGGGTACGTTCAATTTTTACGTTTGTTATTTTAAAACCGTCCACGTAAGCAATAAGGATCATCACGTTTCTCCAACTACCGTTTTGCTGGCGGCCCGGCTTTCCTGCATCGCTGCCATAGCTAACACGATTTGAAGACCCGGGTCCCCATACCTGGTAGTTTTCCTTTCTTTTATCGGCATCACTAATGGGGCTCGCCTTGCCTGGCTGAGGATCCAGCGACAGGGTTCTTCCTGCATCGCCTGTAGAACGGGGGTTATCGGCACCTCTCAGCACCACATTGCCCAGGCCAATGATGCTGATATTTTTATTCCATACAGGGTTCCGCACTCCTTCGCCAACATTGTCGCTGCGGAAAATATTATCCCGGCTGCTATCCGTTAACTGAATGGTACAGTTATCAAGAACGATTGTCATGTTACTCGGCAATAAAATTGCGCTGTCCAGCATCCAGATATTTGTTCCGTTTGAATTCCGGGAAGGGATAACCACTTTATTTGTTGTTGTTTTCGCCAACTTAACGGCAGCCCTGATGCGTTCGATGTCGCTACCTTTAAAATTGTTGGGGGTAATGTCTCCCGTCGATTGTGCTTTTTTCTGTGCAAGAGATTCCTGGCATGAAAACGCTAAAAATACAGCCAGTAATAAATTAGTAAATTTCATATGAGCCTTTTTTAGTAAAATGAAAAAATGAGATGAGCCTGATGCTGGTGAGTTCCTTTTCCGAATAGTTACTCCCACATTTTATTGATCATCGAAACAGTTTCGTTTACAAGTACGTGTCCTCCGGGAGGACCCACGCGGTTTGCCATGGCGCTATAGCCGCCACCAGCGAGGGCAAGTTCCGTAGGGAGGTATCCACCCGAATCGCCCGAAAGCTGCACGAGGAATGTTTGTTTTGCCTTGCTTCTGCCAATCATTGCCAATCCGTAGTTCACATACAGTTCAAATGGGTTTGAGGCAAATGCCACGTCGCCAAGACGCATTACATGGATTTCCACGGCATACACCGTATCCTGTCCCTGCCTGTCGTATTGCTTCATCACTGCTTCCATCGGCCTGAGCCAGCCAAAGTCGGAAGTCTTACTATCCCATGGACCATATTCCTGTTTCTTCTCATTTTCCTCAATATCTTTCAGAAACCTGTTCCATGCAGTATAAGGAGAAGCTGAGTCTTTAGGTTCACGTGATCTGATTTCATCCACAATTCTCTTTGCATTGTCGTATTCAGCTTTGCCTACCCTTCTCGTAGGAAGGTTGATATCTTTCACTTCATGTTTGAAAACAACTTTTGTTTGCACAGCTTCGCGTGCATTGGGATAAGCAGCGTCGATTACCTGGCCCAACCGCCTACCTATTTCCACAATACCTGCGGTATCCCACATGTTGGGTTCTCCTGCTCTGTAGCTTCGTGGAAGATCCCTAGGTGATATATCGCCCGCTGCTCCGATCTGTGCCAGCACCGGAATATTTTTTCCGAATTTTTTAGACATATGTTTTCTTACCTCGCTCCAGTAATCCGCCGACACATAGTATTTTGATTCAGTAACCTGAGCGGGGCACGACACATTCATGATTACTCCGATAAGATTCTTATTCAGATCCCAGCAGAAAAGCATATCCACTCCCGGGTTCGCCGGACCTTCTATTCCAACAAAATCGTCGCGGTCGGTACTGCCATACATTTCCGTTTTACCATTGGTATACTGTGCCCGGCGGTTGTAACCAACTACTGCATATCCTAATTCTCTGCTTATTCCGCCTGGTGCGCGGTTTTTCCACGCCGTGACAATAGCCTGCGCTGCTTTATCGAATAATTTTTTATTAAATTCATCTGCCACTCCTGCACGTGGAGCCGAATGTGTATGTGTAGCATTCAGAAATAATTTTCTGACATCAAAATCCGGTATTTGATCTTTTATTATTATTCTCAGCGAATCTTGTACCTGCCGGGGAATATTTACAAGGTCGAGCGATACCATGATTGCCTGCTCTTTATTTCCGCTTTCATCCGTTGACTCCACTGCGCACGCGATGACTTTTAAAGGGCTCTGCACATGTGTTGACATACGCTTGTAGTATTGCCCCGAGAGCGAAACTGATCCTTCAGGCGTTATATCTTCTTCTGCCCAACCAATACGTAGTCCCCCATCCTCCAATTTTTCTGCATCATTACAACCTGCGATTGCAATAAAAACGAAGAGGGGAATAAATAAAATTGTCCGTCGTTTCATAATTACCTTTTTGTTTTAAATTGTTTGCGGGCGATCAACCAAATATCTCTTAATATACTTAAAGAAAAATAGCCTGTGTTTTCAAATAATGACACCATTTTTGCACGAAAAAGAAAGATCATAAACTAAACCACAATGCGAACAAAACTAAAGTGGTTTATGTAACCGGTTGCCGTGCCGGTGGTCGCAATTCTCCTTTCAATGAATATCCTTCTGAACGGGCAACAAAGGTGGCAATCGTAATATCACCGATCACATTCACCATTGCCCGACACATATTTAAAATACGGTCCACACCCAAAATGATCGTAATTAAAACCGGGTCTATACCAACCGAAGCGGCAATAGCAACAATATAGGGAATGGACGCACCGGGTACACCAGCAGTGCCGATGCCACCTAGGATTGCCAGGTATGCAATCACAAACTGAGATTCCAGACTTAAATCAATACCGGCGAGTTGCGCTAAAAAAATAACGGTTACACCTTCATACAATGCGGTTCCATTCTGATTGGCGGTGGCGCCTATTGTCAATACAAATGAGTTAATGTCTTCGGGAACACCGAGATTATCACGTGATTCGCGCAGGGCAGTGGGCAATGTAGCGTTAGACGAAGAAGTAGAAAACGCAGTAATTGCCGTGACTTTTATTTTACGAAAAAAATCCAGAGGCGAAAGTCCCGATAAAAAATAAACCGATGTCGAATAAACAACGGCACAGTGAATAAATAATCCTCCTACCACTACAAGAACAAACCATAACAATGCAACCATCAGGTCCAAGCCGAATGACGCAACGCTGCTGAAAATTAAAAAGGTTACAGCAAAGGGTGCGAGCTTCATAATTCCCGCAATGATCGTGTTGGAAATCTCAGACAATGATTCAAAAAAATCGATAAAGGTTGTGGACCTCTCCTTTCCTATCATGGTGGATGCCAATCCAAGCACCAGGGCAAAAAACATGATATGTAACAAGTTGGGCGTATTGCTGGCCATCGCAGCAAAGGGATTTTCTGGTATAAGCCGCTCAACAACCGTTGTAATCAACGGTACTTTACTTGTGCTTACCGCTTCTGCATTTTCCGTTGCCGATGCAGTAACATCTTTCGCTTGTGCTCCATACATTGATTGCAAACTGGCGGTGGTTTCAGCGCTGATCCGCTTGCCCGGTTCCACCAGGTTTACCAGCATTACTCCAATAACAACGGACACGGCAGTCATTACCAGAGTATATAAAAATGTTTTGACACCTACCCTTCCCAATTTGCGGATATCGCCAAGTCCTGCCACGCCAAGCACAAGTGCGGAAAAAATAAGAGGAATTACAATCATCAGTAAGAGCCGTAACCACAAATCCCCCAGCGGCTGCGTGATGTTCTTAACCGTCCAAACCAACCCGGCATTTGTAGGTCCGAAGAGGAGATTAGCGGCTACGCCGGCTACCGCACCGATCAAAAGGCCCAGAAGTACGCGGGTGTGCATACTCCACCCTTTCTTTTTCTTCCTGTGTGTAGTATTCTCAGGCATAATTAGTTTGGCTTATTGCAATCATTTACAAGTTGTCGTCAACAACACATATCTACTTCACTGACTCTACTGGTTATTAAAATCAATAGTATCGGGTGCTTTTTTCAACCCTTTTGTTTTTATAATTAAATAGACCAGTCCTATCAGAAACCAAATGGCACCAAGGATTTTTGAGCTGGCAGGCAGACTCACCCAAATGACAAAACACACCAGGAAACCCAGAACAGGCAACAAACCGTCCCTGAGAATATTCCTTTTTGATTTCACTTTCTGAAGAAAGAAGAACTGCCTGAATGCGGCGATATTCACGGCCATAAAAGCGAGGAAGGCACCAAAGTTTAAGAGCTCGGCAGCGTTTTGATAACCCAAAAACAGAGCCCCGGCTAATGTTAAAAAAGCTACGATGAGAATATTGTAAACAGGCGTCGAAGATTTTGGGCTGAGGTAAGAGAACAGCTTTTTCGGAAGCACTCCATCCCGTCCCATAGCATAAAGTAAACGTGCAGCGCCAAGTTGCCCGGCAAGACCGCTTCCCAGTGATGCGACAATCAGGATAAACGCCACCGCACCGAACAAAAAGTCACCTCCCACTCTTGCCGCCACGTCAAAAAAACCGGTTTCCGCATTGGTGAAAGAGTTGTAATCGGGCCACACTTGCTGGGCAAGATATACCTGCAGACCACTGAAAAGGCCGGTAATCAGGCACACAAGAACGGGCGCCCACAACAAGTTCCTACGGGGATTTTTCACATCCTCCGCCAAAGTCGTTATCCCGTCAAAACCGATATACGTAAGGGCAGCAAACGATGTGGCCGTCATAATATGACCAAAGTCGAATGTAGCAGGATTATAAAACGGTTCGGAAGAGAACAGTCCGTCCCAACCCTGTGTTTCAAAAATATACTGCACCGCCAGCACTAAGAAAATACCTATTACAGCACACATTACGGCCAGCATCAGCTTATTGGAGCCTGCTACTGTTTTTACCCCCCGCAGGTTCAGGAAAGTGATGATGATGATAAACATCACAATCCATACAAAAAACGGTACAGTAGGTATGAGTCGCTGCAAAGCAAAGGAGGCATATATGGTATTGATAATCGGGATGATCATGTAATCAAGCACCATCGCCCACCCCGCCATAAAACCAGCGTAAGGATTCAACCCCTTGCCCACATAGGTGTAAGCAGAGCCGGCTGAAGGAAACAAAGAAGCCAACCGCCCGTAGCTAATTGCCGTTAACAACATACCAGCCATTGCAATCAGCAAAGTAGTAACCATGTGCCCCTGTGAAACCTGGGAAGCGATCCCGAATAAGGGGATAGCGGCAATGGGCTGTACAAGGACAATACCATAAAATACAAGGTCCCATAAGCCCAAAACGCGTTTGAGTTTTGGCGCGGCTGCAGAAGGATTTGTTGCTGTAGTCATAATAATTTTCTTAGTGCTGAATCTTAAATAGTTCTCCCGTCCAAAATTGTTGGCGGAGACCAAACCGCAATTTAAGCTCTTAACATTTCCAGACTCTCACTAACCGACTTTCCTTCGTGCACAATTCCCATTAATACTTTTGTAATAAGCGCAGGATTAGCGTGCTGGATGATATTTCGTCCATAAACGATACCTGAAGCGCCCTGTTCCATGAGTTTACTTGTACGCAAAACAATTTCCTCATCGCTGGCTTTGCCGCCCCCGCGCACGAGTACGGGAATTTCGCCGGCAATTTCAACTACCTTATGGTATTCGTCCACATTATCACAGGGATCTGCTTTTATAATATCGGCGCCTATTTCAACAGCCTGCCTCACCAGCGGGATTATCTTCTTTAAATCCCCATCAACCATGTAACCACCTGCCTCACTGTTTGGCCTGAATACAAGCGGTTCCACCATCAATGGCATGCTATAATAGTCCGAAGCAGTTTTAATCTTCAGGATGTTGTCGATACATTGCGCGGTAACTTCTGGTGCACCGGGAATACTGAAAAGATTTATGCAAAGGCAAACTGCATCCGCTCTTACTGCCTGCAACACCGGCTCGTCGATCATTTTACTAAATGCAGTGGCCGGAAGAGAGGGTCCGTAAACATTCGCCACATCCGTACGAAGCACCAGCGAAGGCTTTTGCTTACCCGGGATCCGTTGTAAATATTTAAGCTGGCCCACCGTTAGTTGAACTGCATCAGGAGCTGCATCGGCAATCACATTCACCGCCGCCTGCATATCTTCGATTCCCTTCAAAAAGGCATTTTCGTTGAAAAATCCATGATCAATAGCCACGTCAAAACATTTATTTGATC
>CAZPPM010000001.1:0-24672 GCA_964588445.1 uncultured Citrobacter sp. | reverse complement strand
GAGGATTAAACAATCTGTTAAGCCGATAATTCTTCATTTTACTGTTCCTTTATTTGTTTAACGATAGCCAAATTCTTTTTCCACTTCAGTAATAGCGTCTTCAATAATATCCATTCCCATCGTTGCATATTTTTCATCCATGATAAGGGGTGGCGACATGCGGAGGATATGCCCTGCCGGTATCCAGGCCAGCCCTTTTCTAAATGCTTTCTGATATACAAGTTTTCCAGCCTGTTCAAACGGCTCTTTTGTCTTCTTGTCTTTCACCAGTTCAATGCCCAATAGAAACCCTTTGCCTTTGATATCGCCGATGATGGGATGCTGTTCTTTCATTTTTTGCATCCGTTTAAGGAAGAATTCACCCACGGACCGCACATTTTCCAGGATATTTTCTTCTTCAATTACTTCAATAGAAGCCAGTGCTGCGGCGCAGGCCATTGGATTTCCACCATAACTGGAAGAGGCTGAAATTTTTTCCAGTGCATCTCCGTTTTCTTCACTTACCACCATCGCTGTAACAGGGAAACCGTTACCAAACGACTTACCAAATGTTACAATATCGGGAACAACATTCCAGTGATTTAATGTCAGCCATTCACCAGTACGGCCCATTCCCGCCAGCACCTCGTCATCGTACAACAGTATCTTATGCTTTTCGCACAATGCTTTGAGTTTAGGGAAATAATCATCCGGAGGGAAAATGCTGCCGGCCCAGCCCTGTGCAGGTTCTAATACAAAAGCAGCTACATTACCCACCGTTCCTTCCACTAAAAACTGTTCATAAAATCTTATATACGCATCGGTGTCAATAGTGCCGTCGGGTTTGGCCCAGAGAGGACGATAAGGATCAGGTCTTGGCACCATATAAAACCCCGGCATCCTTGTAGGACCATAACTCAGGGTTTCGGCCCGATACATCTGGGCGCAGCTAACAGCGGCCTGTGTTTTTCCATGAAAATCGCGGTAGGCCGAAATAAACTCATGTTTATTGCTAATTGCACGTGCTGCTCTTATAGCCGCTTCCACTGCTGTGGTGCCGTCGGAATATAATTGCACAGCGTTAAGCTTTCCGGGTAATATGGAAGCCATCTTCTCCATCAGCTTTTCTTTCACCGGCGTGGTAAAGTCGTGAACGTTCATCAGCTTATTAGACCAGTACGCAACAGCTTCCGACACTTTAGGATGACAATGGCCCAGCGACGTTACATAGATACCCGAAGAAAAGTCGAGATACCGGTTACCATCAATGTCTGTAAGCGTAATGCCTTTACCTTCCTCGAAGCAAACAGGCATCAACTTAACCTGCGAGCTTAACCCCTTCATGTATTTTGCTGTGTTAGCATGCATTACCTCGGACTTTGGACCGGGTATTTTTGTTTGTATAAAAGGAATGCCTGAAGCACTTTCCTTCCACCAGTCTTTTTGCACTTTTGTATTCATAAAAAATTTTTTAACTTTTTTTAGATCGCCTCCTGGCGATTTAGGTTAACTATTTTAACGGGTTCAGATTTCATCTCCAATGTCATTGCGTCCCATGAATTATGATCATTAAAACTGTCAACACAATAGAGATTATTTCTACCCGAAATGCCGGCATATTTGAGCGCCATTTCCGGATCATCTCCATTGAGAATAGCCGACAGAAATGCAGCAGCCGATGAATCACCTGCACCAGAGGCATTTTTGATCTTCGTTTCGTCTACAGGATAAGCCTTACACCAAAGCGACGTATCATTCCACTCATGCTCAGATAAGTTAAGACCCGACTGCGTGTTGAGAGAGGACACATTGCCGGTAAAAAGATAGGCACCCAGGTGACCCGACTTAATCAGGGCAATTTTGACCCCGCAATCGATGATGCGCTGACCAATTTCCCGAATAAGGTTTAGTGGTACGTGGTCAATAATATCCGTATTACCAGCAAGCGCCTGAATGCGTGCATATTCTTCCGGCATCAGCACCTGGAGAGATTCTTCCAGACTGGGAACAAAAATGTCTGTAAACGGCAATAAGCGATTTAAGATCTTCGGCCAGTCAATCGTGGCAGATTCACTTTCCGGATCAGGTAAACTAAAATCGAGTGACGTAACCACCTGATCCGCCTGAATTCTGCGAAACATGTCAACTAACTGCTGACCATCGTTAAGATAAAACTGCTTCAAGAGAGGCGGATAACCGAAATGAAACAGTTTACTGTCGGCAATGGCATCGAAGTCAATATGATTGATGTCAAAAATCTGGCTGCAACCGGGTGATTCAAGAAATATTCTGTCAACCCCGGGAGGAGCTATCACAATACCGAATGCTGTATTCTGTCCTTTGATGGTTTTTATCCCGTTTGAAAGCTCTTTTTCATCCAACCATTTTCGGGCAACAGCACCTATAAAATCATCACCAATTATTCCGTTTAAAAAAACCGATTTTGAAAATCTTTTCATGGCCAGGCCCGTATTGGCGACTATCCCTCCTGGTGTAGCGTTTAGTCCTTCAACCTCTATTAATTTTCCAGGTCTGAGTACTTCGGCGATACTGGTATGCACTCCATTCTTTTTAAACCCGGGAAATAAATCAACACAGAAATATCCGGCCACAACGGCGTCATATTTTTTCATCAACTTGGTTATATTAGTTTAATATTTTTCAGGTAGCAGTAGTCGGCAATACTCTGCGTATGATCACCGTATGCGATGATATAGTGCTGGCCGGAAATTTTCTGGCAGAATTCTTCCACCGAAGAATCTAAAAATATTTCAAGGCTGGGCAACTGTGGCGCTGGATGATCCCAACCGGCTTCTTCCCATGACCTCAATTTAGCTTCGCCTGTACAAACGTGCATGGTATACTGATCGCCTGTGTTAGACAACCGCGCAATCGTTACTCTGCCGGTTTTTACTTCGGAAATATTCAACAAGCCGCCGCTGATTCCACCAAAAGCGGCTCTCGTCACCTTTACTCTTCCGTTCACAATTTCTTCCGGTACAAAATCGGGTACCCCCATAAGCAGGCTGTTATCGGAGAACTCATAAAATTCCAAGTAAGCCGCACATTGGTGTGTCAGTTCCTTAACGACCAGTTGTGTAACTGCACCCATAGTATCGTTTTCGGGAATTGTGCATACATTCATTTCCCTCGAAAGCAGCATAAATATAAATGCGGGAGGGAAACTCAGTACCTTCTTCATGCCATCAACATCCTTCAGCGATATGGCACTGAAATTATTTTCTGTTGAAATGGCGCGGATAGCGAGATAATATTTTATGCCAGCTTTCAGAAAATCATCATCAACAGGTTTTACAAAATCCCAATCCTTCTTTATTCTGTTCAACACGTCCAGAATATCATTCTCATTTACCTGTCCGGCTGCTTGCAGCATTTCCAGCATTTCAAAAAACTCAACCTCCACTCCGATTTTTGATTTCAAGGAAATACCCTCATAGAGTGTATTGTACAGTTTCATATCCCTGAAACCCATCATCCCTACTTTTCTGTTTTCGATGGCTACTGCAGCATGTGCCGCCAGGGCGAAACTTTTAATTTTCCCAACCGGCGTCGGCTTGTTAATGATGTTGTAGATGTATTTGAATTTGTATCCAAGGTCTTCGAACACTTTACGCAAAGCCGTTGTGCCAGCCTGCGCTGCAGCCGTAACGGTATGGCCATTGGTCATATCACCAGCCAGCCCCCATAACAGCATTGGCTTGTTTTTAAATGCGGATGTGATGGAGATTACCGCATGCGAGGGTATCCAGCCAGCCAGGCATATGATAAGAAAGTCAAAATCCTCTTTTCTTAAATCCTCCAGGGCTCTTCTTACATCGTTGCCGGCAACATCATCCGTAACAGTTGCTGTGGTAACAACTTCTATACCTAATGCTTTGACTTCATTGAGTGCCTCTAAGCATTTATCGTCGATTAGTTTTTTGGGCGAATTGATTTCGCCAAAACCAACAAACCCTGCTTTTATACCCGCTTTACCCATTATCATTTTATTTTTAGTTGAAACATGACGAACCGTTGTGGCTGGCGGTATACAAGAGTAACTCCGCTAATTTTACGACAATGCACAATCGTTTCGGATATGTACAAAGCTATTACCAGCTATGTTCGTCAAATACCACTACGCTTTCCATTTATAACACTATCTATTCATAAATCCGAAACACCTCAACGGCATCCAACCAATCCAATTATACACGGAAGCTATACCGGCAAAGCATTTCGCCTGTTTTTTCGCTATCCAGTTTGCAGGTTTCTGCCGGTAGCCTGCCTGTTTTTGTTTTTTTTTCGATGACAAAAAAAACAGCAGGCATACTATTTTTGGAGAAAATCATTTATTCAGTACCATGCAGATATCAGCCGCAAAAACAGGAAAACTTCTTGAAACGGTTTTGCCAAAGGAGCGAATAAAAACAAGGTTGATTGACCTAGTTGCCTATGCAGCAGACGCCGGCTTTTATCACCTGCAGCCCAAAGCTGTTGTGCAACCGGATAGTGAAGAAGAGATCGTTGGTCTTTTTCGTTTTTCACAAACACATAAAATACCATTGACATTCCGTACAGCAGGCACCAGCTTATCTGGGCAATCCATTTCTAACGGAGTGTTGGTTGATCTGAGTAAATACTGGAGAAAAATCAATGTTGAAAACAATGGAGAACAGGTGCGTGTGCAACCTGGCGTTATCGGCTCTATGGTTAATGCACAATTAAAACGCTATAGCCGAAAAATAGGTCCCGACCCTGCGAGTATCAATTCTGCTATGATGGGCGGTATCTTATCCAACAATGCAAGCGGAATGTGTTGTGGTGTTGAAAAAAACTCATATCATACTACGCGATATATGCGTATCGTTCTTCCGAACGGAAAAATCTATTCCACGGAGAAGAAAGAAGATTATTCCCGCTTTAACAGCGAATGTGAATCCATCAGCAACCGTACTGCAGCGCTTAGAGAACAGGTAATGGGTAATCCTGCATTGCATCAACGCATCAGGGAAAAATACAAAACCAAAAACACTGTTGGCTATTCTGTAAATGCATTAATTGATTATAAGGAACCGCTTGATATCCTTACCCATCTAATGGTTGGTGCCGAAGGTACTTTAGGTTTTATTGCAGAAGCCGTATTAGACACCGTACCCGACCACCCAGCCAAATCCACAGCACTGCTGTATTTTCCTGACATCTATGCAGCGTGTAAAGCTATCGGCCCGATTACTGTTTCCGGTGCAGAAGCTATTGAACTCATGGACCGCGCTTCGCTGCGCTCGGTTGAACACATACCTGGATTACCGGAAATAATAAAAACATTACCTGCTTCAGCCGCTGCATTGCTGGTAGAATACCAGGGTAGCCATGCAGCAGAACTGAAAGCCAGAATTGACCAGTTTGAGTTATGTAAGGATCAACTCGACACGTTGACGGAACCTGTTTTTACCAGCGACCCGACGCAGCAATTGTTGCTCTGGAAAGTGAGAAAAGGTATGTTTCCGTCTGTAGGCGCCGTGCGTCAAAGAGGAACAACCGTTATACTCGAAGACATTGCATTTCCGGTGGCACAACTGGGCGATGCTATCCTGGATCTTCAGGCTTTGTTTACAAAACATGGCTACCTTAATGCTATCATTTTCGGTCACGCACGGGAGGGAAATATTCATTTTGTGGTTACCCAGGCTTTTGAAACAGAAGACGAAATAAAACGCTACGATCATTTTATCAGAGATGTTGTAGATATCGTAGTAAAAAAATATGATGGTGCCCTGAAAGCGGAACATGGAACGGGCCGGAACATGGCTCCGTTTGTTGAAACAGAATGGGGAACGGAGATATATGAGATCATGCGTTCATTAAAAGAAATAATAGATCCAGAGAATTTATTAAACCCGGGTGTAATTATCAACAACGACAGGATGGCTCATATCCGCCACCTGAAAGACCTGCCACCCGTGGAAGAGGAAGTTGACAAATGTATGGAGTGCGGGTTTTGCGAACACCGTTGCCCGAGCCGTGATATAACGATGACTCCCCGGCAAAGAATCGTTGTAAGAAGGGAACTCGTAAAGTTGAAAGAGACTGGCGACAAAACCGGGTATCGCCAGTTGCTAGGCCAATACCAGTATGACGGAATGGACACCTGCGCGGTTGACGGACTATGTGCAGAAGCCTGTCCGGTTGATATCAATACCGGCATGCTGATAAAAAGGCTGCGACAAGAAAACCATGGAAGATTCTCCAACCGATTTGCCATTTTTCTTGCAAAGAATTTCCGCCTGGTAGCATGGGGTGTGAAGAACGGGATTAGGCTGGGCAATGGGGTCAATAAAATATTTGGTAAAAATGCGATGAGGAAATTAACGGGCAGTATAAAATCTATTGTACCGGCTATGCCCTTATGGTCAAACCAATTAAAAGTTGCACCGAAAATCAGCAAGCGAATGTCATCAACTATCGGTATTAAAAAATCTGTTGTATACTATCCTGCCTGTATTTCGCGTGTAATGGGTGGTAATATCGGAAAAGAAAAAACTGTGTTGGAAACTTTTATCAGCGTCGCATCGAAAGCCGGAGTTGAATGTTTGTTGCCCGATAAATTGAACAACAGTTGCTGTGGTCAGCCATTTGCTTCAAAAGGTTTTAATGCGGCCAACGCGGTAATGGCGAACCGGATCATCAGCCAGCTATGGGAATGGAGCCAACAAGGATCATTGCCAATAGTGGTTGATATTACAGCATGCACCCATACACTTCAAACCTGCCGACCCGTACTTACAACTGAAAACCGTGAACGTTTTGATGCATTGAAAATAATGGACAGTATAGAGTTCATTGCAGACTATATATTGCCAGATTTAAAACCAGCTACCAAAAAACCGCGTATCGTTTTACATCCCGTTTGTTCATTGTATAAGATGGGCCTGGAAAGCAAGCTCATTCATGTGGCAAAACAATTTGCAACAGAGGTAAAGCTCCCGGTAAGCGCTGGTTGTTGCGGGATGGCAGGTGACAGGGGATTCCTGTTTCCTGAATTGACTAACGCTGCCACAGCAGCCGAAGCTAACGAAGTACAGCAAAATGAATATGATGGTTACTACTCAACCTCCAAAACATGTGAAATCGCCATGTCGGATGCCGTTGGGAAAAACTATCATTCGATTTTAACCCTGGTTGACGAATGTATTTGACGGTTTCAAAAGTCCATTTTTGTTTTTTATGGAAGGTGGTTACACTTTACTTAACCGGTACTAAAACAATACTAAGCACTTCCGGAAGTTGTCCCTGCCTTTTTTCGTTTAAATGTTGCTAGATGATATGACTTACTATTACACTGCGTAAGTTTGAATAAATAAGTTATATCAAAAACCCGTAAATGAGTAGTTACGCTAGGTTCGATCACCTGTAGTAACACAAGAACAATTGCACAAAACCAGTTGCCTAATGCTACCTTAACAGGAAACACCAATACTATTGGTGCGCATACTTAATCACATAATGACCACAGAAGTGGAAACTGTAGGAATAGTGTGAGATTTGGCAATGATATAGCCGACACTAATATAGCCCCTAGAACAACCGGATCAAATGGAGATCATACACATACGCTAACAACTTCGTCCATTAACGGTAGTGTTGCGCAACAATCTTTGGATAGTACTCCTCGGATACTAAACCTTAACTTTCTTATCTATACAGGAAGATAGCTGAACTATTAAATAGCTTATTCACTTCAAAAGAAGTTGTCCAAAATATTCGAGACAGCCTTTTTGCACTATAATAGAAAGATGCTGAAATATATTTATAGTATAAAAATGCTTCTAAGCATTTATCGAAATTTTGCTTACTATTCCCTCCTCTTCCATAAGCGGCAGATCAGTTTTGCAATAGTTGGCAATGCCCCTGCACCGTTGCTTCTTCTGTAGAAATACATTGCAACTCTCCGCTTACTCCCAATAAACCAAAGGCCGACTGATAATAACATAGTTGCTGCCTATTACCCACCAGTAGTATGCTCTCATTGCTTTCGCGGGGAAAGTTTTTCAACTCACTGCCCAGTAACAGCCCATTGAGATAATGTTTATTTTGTTGTGCCGTTCGCTGTTGTAGTAAATGACCTGCCCGTATACCAAATAGTTCTGCTAAAAGTGTCGAACTTATCATTTTTTCTATCCCTTCTTGAAAACACACTTCCCATCCGACATCTTCCGTACTTGCAGTGGTATCTATTGATGCAGCCAAAATGCTATCATTAGCCAGCAAGGCAAAAAGTTCACCTGTCATATACGTTTTACAGTCAATCAAATGTTTATCCTTTACCCATACATGCTTGCAGTGCGTACCTGGCAAAATGACTAGCCCGTCCACTTTCCCACTTAGCTGGCAGGCTCCTATCACCTGCACTTCTTCACCCCGCATTAAATCATTCCCTGTCCTCACACCTGATATAATTTGCAAGGGATAAGTAAATTCATCAGTAATTGGTAGACTGTGTACAATAAGCCCTTCTCCATCCACCTTTATAGGTAACGGCGCATAGGGCAACTCTATCATACCCATAGTAGACGATAGCATACCTGAAACAACTACGGACGTCCCCTTCAACGAAAATGAAACATTCTTTTCCAACTGGTGAATTGCTGATAAAAGAATACTTTGATAAAAAAGAATACGTTCTTCCCCACTTAATTTCCATTGAGCAAAAGTGTTGGCTATCCCTGTATCCGTTTCTATACTTGAGAGGATAGTACAATTTTCCTTATCAACCAATCGAAGGCGCAGGTTGCTTGTACCCCAATCGCCACTTATAAAATACGTACTCATTTTTTATTAATTAAGACGTAACCCGTTCCACTTTTCCCACAAGAAACACGTAACAAAAAATACCCAATACAGCCAATGAGCCTACAAAAAGTAATGCAGGTTCAAAACTTCCTGAACGTACTAAAAAACCAATTACCACCGGAACAATCACTGACGATAAATTTCCAATAAAATTAAACACACCGCCGGTAATCCCTACCAGTTCCTTTGGCGCTAGTAAGGAAACAAAAACCCACGTAATGGAAGCTACTCCATTGCCAAAAAAAGCGATCGCCATGAATAAAATAATCAGTGCAGGGCTATCCACATAGTTAGCACCGATAATTGAAATAGATAATAGCAATCCGATTATCACAGGTAATTTTCTCGCTCTTCCGGGATCTTTTATACGCTTTGCAAAATAATCCGATAAAAAACCGGATAATAAAATACCGGCAAATGCCGCGAGATAAGGAACGGAAGCCAGAAATCCCGTTTGCAAAAAATCCATTCCCCTATACTTTACTAAGTATGTAGGAAACCAGGTAAGAAAAAACCATAAAGTAGAAGTAACAGCAAATTGCCCTAGATAAATACCCCATAATTTTCGATAAGAAACTACTTTTTTAATACTCATCCAATTGAAAACATTTTTCTCTGCCACCTTTTCTTTCTTTCCACTAATAATACCTCCACCACTTTCTATATATTCCAATTCCTTTTTACTAAGTCGCTTATGCGCTAAAGGATCTCTGTACAAATAATACCAGACGACACCCCAAAGTATTCCTATTGCACCGGTAACAATAAATAAACCCCGCCATCCCATATAATGCAACACCACGGCCATTGCAGGCGTAAGCAATGCCAGTCCTACATATTGCCCGGATGTATACGTTGCAATAGCCGAGGCTCTTTCCGTTTCTGGAAACCAACTAGTCACTACTTTATTATTGATAGGATAAGAAGGCGCTTCTAATACGCCGGTTGCCAAGCGCAAACCAAATAAACTGGCAAAACCATTGACAAATCCCTGCAACAAAGTGGCAACTGACCAACTCACCAACAATACCACATAGAGCACTCGCGGTAATACATGATCGGTAAGAATGCCACCGGGTAACTGAAAAGCTACATAAGTCCATCCAAATGCAGAAAAAATAAGTCCCAGTTGCATGGAAGAGAACCCCAGTTCCTCACTCATACTCGTAGCCGCAATAGAGATATTGGCTCTATCCATGTAATTAATCACCACATTAATAAAAAGCAATGCTACGATGCCATAACGTACCCTTGTAGTTGATGTAGACTTCATTCCTATTTTTTAAATTCTGAAAAATATTTTCAGCGTTTTGCTTAGGTATCGCCTATTTTCAAAGGAAGGTTATGGCTATTATAGAAAACCTACACTGGAAGGTTTTCAACTACTGTACGGCTTGTACAAATTTTTCCGCAGTAAGTTGTAGTTGTTCAAAATAAGTATCTTTCATCGTTTCTTTTGTATTGACCAAGGCAGATCCTATACCAAAGGCTTTTGCTCCGGCTTGTTGAAAGGCGACTATATTACCCAATGTAATACTACCTGTTGGCATCAGGGGAATATGTGCTAGAGGGCCTTGCAAATCTTTAAAAAAAGAAAGATGATCTCCCGCTGGAAAAAACTTAACAATATCAGCGCCTGCCTGATATGCTGTAACTATTTCTGTAGGCGTAAATGCACCAGGCATACTTAAGAGGCCTTGCTTTTTTGTAAACTGAATAACCTCTGCATCTGTACCCGGCGAAATAATAAATTGCGCACCGGCTTCTGTTACGGCTTTTACTTCATCTTTTGTAAGAACAGTTCCTGCTCCTATTAGCATATCATTCTGCTTACGCAGCATCGCAATAGCCTCTATCGCACCAGGAGAATTGAGTGTTATCTCCATTGCCCGAACACCTCCGGCATATAATGCCGCAGCTATGTTCGTTATAGCATCAGGCTGAGCCCCGCGAATAATAGCAACGATTTTATACTTGAGTAATTCTTGTAAAATTGACATCGCAAATCTTTAGGCAAACAAAAAAACTAATATAACTGAAATATGGGGATTATTACAGTAACAGAAGAAGTATTTACACACCAACTACTCTTTTACAGATGGGAAAGAGGCTATGCAAACACTTTCATCATTGAAGAGATATTGAGAGAAGAATAAACAACAGCTTACTTAATCAGCAAATACCAGCTATTACCTGCTCGCACAACCCAAAGCTCAGCGTCATGCCCGCTCCTCCTAGCCCATTGATAATAACAACACCCGACTCCGGCTCCTTCACTACCCAAGCTTCTCCATTAGTAAGTTTAGGATAAATGCCGTGCCATGTTTCAATGATCTGTTCGTTGGGAAAACGGGCAAAGGTTTGTAAATAATCAAGTATTAACTGATTGATAAATTGCTTGTCAAATGGATCATGTATAGACCCATACTCATGAGAGTCGCCTATTGTAATTTCTCCTACTTCATTTTGTGATGCCATTACATGAATACCCCATTGTACATATGCTGGATACTGTTCCACTATTCGCTTTTTCAAATCAGATAAAGAAGCAGCTATCGCAAAGGAATAATAATGTGTAAGCGACATAGCTCCGCAAATGGCAGGCCCTATTCGCAGACCGGCTGGCTGAGTTGCAAGACGCATCATTTGTAGTTTGCATTTAGTTAATGGCAGCTCTTTAAATTGCAAAGGATATAGCGTTTCAAAATCGGCTCCGCTACAAACAAAAACCAGATCTGCTTTTATTTCTTCGTTACCTAAATACACTACAGGATATTGAATGGCTGTCGCTACTTTTCCCCATATAAATTTCACTCCATACTTTTCCTGCAACCATACAGGTAATTGATGAATAGCCTGACGGGGATCTACAATCATTTCTCCGGGACTCCATAAGCCCCCCAGCAATCCTTCCTGCACCGCTATTGGCGATTGAGCCATCACTTTTTCCCGTGACACTATTTCACAGTTGCGTTGCATTTGCGTAGCCGCAACAAATTCTTCCATCACACACAACTCATCTTTTTCGTAAGCGAGATGCAGCGACCCTACTTCCTCATGCCAAATACGAGCATCTTTACACACTTCGCCCCATAACTGCCTTGATAAAAAAGCAGTTTCATACAATTTCCCATCGGGTTGCCCTACCGGCCATACCATACCAAAATTCCTCACAGAAGCGCCTACAGCTTTGTGCGTTCGCTCTATTACTGTGACAGCATATCCGCGAACGGCTAATGCACGTGCCGTTGCAAGGCCTATTATTCCCGCGCCAATAACAATAGCTTGCTTATCCATATTTTAAACCAGGATTACGTAAGGGAAAATAACGTTGATACTTTCGGGTAAAATAAATAGCAGAACAACTCACTAAGAGTACACCCGCAACAGCCGATACAAAAATGAGTCGTATATAAAAATCAGTCCATGACACATTAAGAGGCAAAAAGTTTTTTGCAATAAGAATTAAATTGCTTCCCAAGTAACCAAAAGAATCGGCTATATAAATAACAAACCCTGCATTACCTACATATTTAAATCCGGCGATCAATCGTTCAAAAAGCATGCAATTAAAAGGCACGTACCCTATATATAAGCCTACACTGGTTATACTCATCCATACAAAAGGAGACAACTTATTTTGCGTAAAAAGAATAGTGCTACCAGCAGCCAATAACAAGCCCAGTATAATTAAAAAATGATTAATCAAAAATGCCTGCATATTGTTACGAATGAACACTAACAGGCTCATCAAGATCAATACAGTTAAGGTAGCAGGCAATTCACTCTGTGTGTACACAAGCGCATTGGCATCATAGCCCATTTCCTTCCACATGTCAGAGGCAAAGTTGGTTCTATAATCCCTTATAATAGTAAGCAGTACATAGGCCGCAATAAGAAGAAATAAACCAGGAATAAATTTTTTGATAAAACTTTTTCTCTCTGCTTTTGTCATGGGCTTTCGCTCTGTTCTTGCCAATCTATCTTCTACAGAAGGCTTTGGTGTTTTTTCCAAAATCCATGTAAACAGCACCAGTGGTCCCATAAAAAGCAACCCGGTAATAAAAGGCATCCACCTTTCTGAAAAATTCCACTCCAGCATAACAAACTTACCGGCACTCTGTGTAAAGCCGGAGGCAAATATGAAGCTGGCCGTAAGAACAGCACCTAATAACTCCGTCGTCCTCCTCCCTTCTAAATAACTAAACACGAGCCCGTAAATAACACCCAATGGGAATCCATTGATAAGTAAAAAAACAATATTAACCGCCGCAGGCACCACAGCGAAAAGAAGGAGTGCTACCCACGCTATACTAATTAATTTAATGATCGTCCAGGCTCGCTTATCCTGCTGCAAACCACCAATAAAACCAATGCCAAAAAACTTACTACAGGTATAGCCGATCGTTTGAGCAATGACCAGCCATATTTTATAATCAATTCCCCAAAGAGCATCTTCGGTATACGTAGCCGCGGTAAATGGCTTACGAAAAGCATACATGCAGGTGTACACACAAAAAGCCGATACGGCTGCCAACAAAACAGTTGCAAACTCCGGAAGCGGTTTATTTCTTGTAGCTGTCATCATCAGATTAGCTTCAATACATCCGAAAGATGATGGATGATATGCGTAGGCGACTCCGCCAACAATTCTTCTTCCTTTCCGGCTCCAGTAGTAACAGCTACTACCCATTGGCAACCTGTATTTCTCCCTTCTTGTATATCTACAGTAGTATCGCCTATTTTAATTACAGCTTCCGGCGATGAAACATTTAGCCGCTTCATGAGTTCTCGTATCATTTCCGGTGAAGGCCTTCCTTCGTTTACTTCATCACTAGCGATATACTCATCTATCAATCCTCTTTGTTTCCATTGAAAACGATTCACAATAGCATCAGCAATTACTTTGGGAAAACCTGTATTCAATGCAATGCATATTCCTTTGCTCTTTAGTATTTCAAAAACATATTCTGTATCTGTAAAAGGTTCTACTGCCGGATCGTGTTCATAATAATCTATCATAGCCGTTACAAAATCACTATGAATGTTACTTACACCCTCCTCTGTAAAATCGACATTCAATTCAGCTAGCATTGTCCTGACGGCTACTATTTTTTTAACACCCATATAGGGATGTGCTGCTTCCAGCGAAATAGCATAACCATTTTTTACAAAAGCATTGCGAAAAGCATGTGCTACAGCATCATCGTCTATCACCGTAGTACCTGCTATATCAAAAACAGCCAATTGTATTGCCATTATAAATTGTATTTACTTTTTCTACGCTAATTGACGCAGCATCATATCTCTGTATTTTGAGAGCGGTGCTAAGGGTTGCTTTTCCAGCTTAGCTTCTTCATCCCATCTACGCAAGCGTATATGTAAATCAAATAAGGGATCTGCTTCAAAATCCATTGCTTCTTGTAACGTCATTACGCCCCCTTGAAACGCAAGTGTTTTTTTACTGGCATCCGACAATTTTTCGTAATACTCCGGATAATAGTAAGTGAGGTAGCGCTTAGCTTGTACATGATGCTGAACCAGGCTGGCTATTGTCTCCGAAAAACCTTTACTTCTTAAAAAATCGGCGCCTAGTTTTTCATGATCAACTACGCCATATCCATCCATTTGCTGTACAGGCATAATATGTTCGCACAAATGGCCTATGTCATGAAAGAAGGCCGCTAAGATCACATCTTCTCCATAGCCTTCTTTTTCTGCCAGCTGCGCCGCCTGGCACATATGTTCTATTTGCGATACCGGCTCACCTATGTAATCTTCGTTTCCGTATTGCTGATACAACTCAATAATCAAATCAACAGCTTCCTCTTTTTGTTGCTTACTCATTTTGTCTTATTTAATAATAGCGGATAATGGAGGTAGTACTTCATGCGCCGGTTGGTATTTTTGATGTAATAGCAAAGCAATGGTTGCCGCAATCTGTCCCTGCCAAGCTTGACTTTTATCCTTAGCTTCTCCTATAGGTTTTATTGATGGGCCAATAGCCGCCATCCACATCTCACTGGCCTCTGCAATCCTGCTGCCATGATGACGCCAATTATGCCCTTCGGCTAATCCACGACCATGATCGGTAGTGATGATTACTGTTGTTTTGTCTTTATACTGTGGCTCTGATTGTACATATTCCCAAATTCTTCTTATCCAATCATCCGATTTTATAGTAGCATCTAAGTAATAATCATACTTGCCTGCATGGGCAAACTCATCAGTATCGCCTAATCCCAAAAAGAAAACTTTGGGCTTATTTTTCTTTAAATATTCAAAGGCCATATTGAATGTAGCTACATCCAACCTCACACTCCCATGAAACAAGTCGGGCATTTCATGTTGTAATTCATTAAACATTTTTTGTTTATCAGAAAGCTGTCCCGTTACATTTTTGAATCCATCGTTTACCGGAATACCGGAACGCTTCTCATTGAAAATAGAAGCAAATACATCCCAGGAACCAAATGCGGCCACTTTTCCTTTATAAGCACTTTGCTTATTCAATACCTCAAACACACTCACATTCTTATTGGGAATTTTATCATTAGAATTAACCGCCGTATCAGGGTAGCCTGTAATAATCTCATTATATCCGGGATATGAAAACCAATAAGGGTTAGCGTTATTAAAATAGTTGCCGAAATTTCTATTGCCTAATAACACCCCCTGTTTAGCTATTACATTCCAGAAAAAGGGCATCAGCTTTTCTCTACGTTCTTTTTTATCTGCATACCAAAAGTTGCGCTCCAGGTACTTTGTATTATACGGTGCTGCAGTATCAAACACTAATAAACTATCGGCTCCTTCAAATACTTCCTGCCAGCGAAGACCATCCATGGTAATAACAATAACATTTTCCGAATGCTTTATCTGTGCAACCAATTGATTCATCACCCCCACAGCTAAAAAGAAGAAAAGAATATTCTTTTTCATGTTGTATTATTTACTTTTTTGTTTTTTTGAAAAATAAGGTCCGAATACGGCCTTTACCGGCATAGCGACTATAGTATCATCTAAAATAATTACATAGTAAGAGCTTCCACCGGGCATTACTCTTACCACTATATGCCCTTCATAACTCTTATATGCTTTGTCAACAACAGGTCCCATCACCAGCCGATTAGCTTCCAGCATATTGGTAGCAAACAAATCAGGAATATCCTTACGAATATGAGGGTTAGTTAATCGCAACAAGACTTCATGCCCCGGGTGATCCGCCGACCACGTCTGCCCAATCCATACTGAAGGTCTTAGTGTTTTAATCGTGTACTCATTCACTGCATCTCTATTGCCATGATGATTCATAATAGCAACATCTACCTCTCCCACTACTCTTGCCACAGGCGTTTCTACATCACGCAATGGATTACCCCCCGTAAAAACATTTCCGGCAATATCGCCACCGGTATGGTATAGAAAATCACCATAATGAATAGTCAGTGCCAGGCTCAGACTATTTTCATCCGGCCAGGTATTTTTATCTACGGAATCAATAGTTGGAAAATGTTGCGCAACTGATGAATCCTTACCTGACCATATAAATTGATTGGCTTTTATATTTCTTACATAAAAAGCAGGGAAGTCTTCCCTTTTTCTTTTCATACGAACCTGCGTAACACTCCCTGCACGAAAAGGAACAACCTGCATACCTTGCTTTCTCTTTTCTTGCATAAATTTGAAATAATTATGCATCGTGCTATCAAACTGTATTTCCCCTCCTCCGTATAAATGAGAAGCTACTTTCATATCATATGGATAATTATAGTCAGGGGCACCTCTATCAATTAGCGTTTTTATTTTTATTTTTTCACCTACACCTGTTATCCCTGTCAATCTAAAATTTCCGGAAAGCGATAGCGGTGCATCTGGATACCAAGCGCCAAAATGATCATCGTGAAAATGCGTTACCAATGCATAATCAATCTCCTTGTTGGTAGAAGGGGCTACTTTATGGATGTATTGCACAATCCATTCAAAGGGCTTTTTTGTAGAATCGGGTTTTATCGATGCGTTCCGCTTAGTAAACGTTCTTGCATCCAAGGGTGATAGCTCCCCGGCATCTATCAAAAAAGTAGTGCCGTCAGGAAAAATGCAATACGCCGTAGTACCTCTTCCTGTATTAATATGGTGAATATCCAAGACTCCTTTTTCCCAGGAAGAAAGCGGCTTACCTACTTGCTCCTGCGCCATTATCTTATACTGCCCCATACAAATAAGGTGTACTAAAAGAAACAGCCGCTTGTAAAACATACGATATAAACAAGAGAACAACTATGTAGTACATAGTCGCTCTCTTTTATTTTTTTACAATTTGTTTATGAGAAAGACTATTGCGCAATCCAGGTACGTGTATTTAAATCATCTGCACCTTGCCTTTGCACTGCAGCAGCTCTGTTATCAGTATTCAAGGATTGCTCCGATAGCGGATAGATATAGCGTACAGGAACTTTATTGCTATTTAGATTAGCAGGGCCTGGAGTTATTACAGGCATGCCTGTCCGTTTCCAATCAAACCATGCTTCCAAACCATTAAAGTAAAGCGCCACCCATTTTTGTAATGCTATCTTTTCCAGTTTCTGTACATCTGTACCCGTGAAAGCAACACCTGCTTGTGTTAAATAACCGGCTGGCATTGTCACATTGAGGTTATACGCTACAGGAACTACTGATGCCCAATAGGCAAAATTTGCAGTAATACCATTTGTATAATAAGTTTCAGCATCGCCAGTAGTAATCATACCTTTTTGACGAGCTTCCGCCAAGATAAATTGCAACTCAGCATAGGTCATTAATAAAGCGCGGGGAGCATCTGCCTCTGGCGGCGCCTGATTATTATCATTACATACAAGACAGGCAAATGTATACCCTACGCGAGATACGTTTTGCACACCACCATTATACGCCAATGCATCCACATCACTCAATCCATTAGGTGAACCTTGTACAACAGGATTATTTGCCGCAACAGATGCTTGCGTAGGACGACCAAATACATTTAAGCGTGTATCATTAAGTGCAGTAAGTCTGTCGGAAAGAGTTTTACTTACCCTGAATTCATCAAAAGATCCTACCCGCGCATCGTACAATGGCCACTGATTGGGCGCTGCCGCCAAGTACTCCAATTCGGCATTATCATCATTACTTGTAAACACAGGATTATTCACAGGGTCGCCTACTATTGCCTGCATGTCAGCATTCACATTTTTCTTTTTGGATAAACGCATCAGGTAGCGAAGGCGTAAAGAATTAGCCAGTTTTCTCCATTTTGCTACACCGGTAGCGCCACCTCCAAATAATATATCGCCATTTAATGCTGTGCCTGCTGTAGCTAATACTTCATTTGCCTTTTTCAAATCAGTGAGGATACCTGTATAAATATCTTCCTGCTTATCATATGCAGGTTGATATATTCCTTCCGCTTTTGCTTTGCCAGCTTGTGAATAAGGCGCATCCCCATAAGCATCTGCAACCTGCGAAAACATCCATGATTTTAGCACTAAGGCTACACCGTAATAAGGACTACTTTCATTATCACTTACTGCCGTAAAAATATTCTGTAAATTTCTATTGTTGCCGTATACATTGTCCCAAACACCATTACGCTCATTCCATCCATAGCGATCTTCGTTTACAAACTGGATTTTAGAATGGTATTGTACCACAATATTTCCAATTCCCCAGGCTTCATTCACCTGCTGGTTCATGGTACTTTTAATAATGCCGCTTAGAAGCAAATCGGGCGTTACTTCTGTAGGATTATTTTTATTCGTATTTATATCTTCAAAATTTCTTGCGCATCCTACCAGTACTAATCCGGCTACTATGGGTGCTACTATTTTTAACAGTTTCATTTTTTTCTTTTTAAAGCTTGACAAAACTTTATTGAATGTTGTTCTTTTAAGATTTAGAGTTTAAAGCTGAGGTTAACACCATAGCTTCTCGTAGAAGGCAACGCCATATACTCAATGCCTGGTAGAGCTGTACCGCCGCTATAAGACATTGTTTCAGGATCTACATGCGGCACTTTATCCCACAGGAAAAGATTACGACCTACTAGCGAAACCGTCATGCCTCTGATAGGCCCTCTTTTACCAAATATTTTATCAGGAATATTATATCCTATCTGCAACTCACGCAACTTTACAAATGATGCATCATACATCACTCCTTCAGCAATGCTGCGTCCGTTTGTCCAGGCGCTATGCCACTCACGAGCTGTTACTTTTGTATTATTAACAGCAATAGCCCCGCTGTTGCCATTGGCAAATACAACACCTTGCCCTATCACACCATTCCCTGGTTTGCTTAAGTCATATCCATCAGCACGCCCTTCCAATGTCTCTACAATAATACCCCCTTCACGACCTACTGTTTGTGTATGTGAATACAACTCACCACCCTGACGAATATCAAAGAGAAAACTCAACCGAAAACCTTTATAATTAAAGCTATTGCCTACACCCATTATCCAATCAGGATTATAGTTACCTAATTTGATACGGTTAGAAGTTGCAATAGGGCGACCATTTGCACCAAATACCATTTGACCTGTGTAAGTACCACTAGCATCATAATAAGGTGCAGTAGGATCCTTACTTTGCACTCTTGCAAATCCAATACCGTATAGATCACCCATGCGTTCATGTACTCTCGCTTCTACGCTTACACTACGACTTGCCATTACATAGTTTTCCAAATCATCACTCAATTCTAATACAGTACTTCTGTTAGAAGAAAAATTAATAAAGGCATCCCATGTAAAGTTTGTCGACTTAATAGGAGAACCATTCAGCATAAGTTCTACACCATAGTTTTTAATAAGACCCGCATTGATCTTACGAGTAGAGTATCCGCTGGTACCAGATAAAGGAATATTCAATATCTGATTTCTTGTTCTGCTTTGATAATAGGTAAAATCTAAACCAAGCCTTCCTCTGAAAAAGCGCATATCTGTTCCAAACTCATAAGCAGAACTGATTTCTGGCTTCAGGTTCAAATTCGCCAGGCTACTTGTTTCGCTATAAATTTGTGACGATCCAAATGGATCACTCCTATTAAATGTTTGTGTAAAAGCAAAAGGATCTGTATCATTTCCTACCTGCGCAAAACTTCCTCTTACCTTTAAGAAACTAAATACCGAAGGCAATTGAATCATATCGCTTACGATGGCACTTACAGCTACTGAAGAATAGAAATAAGAATTCACTTCCGTTCCAAAGGCTTTTAAGTTTTCAGGAAGCGTAAGTGCACTGCTCCAGTCATTACGACCGGTAAAGTCTACAAACACCTTATTTTTCCACGACACCCCGGCTGATCCATATAAACTATTAATATTCTTTGCCACATTACTTTGCTCCACAACCAAGGCTATTCTTGAGTTATTTAGACTGTAAATACCAGGTATATTTAACTGTCCTGCCACATCTTCTTTAAACCTTGATGTCTGGCGCATCTGGTTACCACCGGCAGTTGCCGTAATAGAAAAGTCAGGATTAATATCTTTATTAAACGTGAATAGAAAATCACTGTTTCTCTCTTCATTTACTATACCTGCTTCACGATACTGACCAAAGGGGAATCGTTGTGTACTGAACCCTCTGCGATACTCACGACGTTCATTGCTCCAATCAGTAGCCGTACGCAATTGCAGGCTTAACCAATTCGTAAAATCATACTTCAATGAAACATTTCCAATAAGACGATCATAGTATTGTCCATTGGTATTCTCATATACTGTAAAGTAAGGATTGTCATGATAGTTGTAGTTCCAACTATACTGGCGTTGATTATCCAATCCTTCCTGCCACAACCTTCTCATATCATTCACACTCACAGATGGAGGCAACCAACAGTTGAATAAATACATCAAGCTTTCTGTTCCATAGCTCAATGATGGACGATTATCGCTTTCGTTTTTGATATAACTAACAAACGCTCTTGCTGATAATTTATCTGTAAAATTGTAAGAACCTGAAAGAGACAATGTATTTCTTCTTAGATCTGTATTGGGTACAATACCTGTTTGATCAAGATTTGTATAGCTTAAGCGAAAACTCCCGTCCTTATTCCCGCCTACTAATGCTACATTATTCGTTAATGTACGGCCTGTCTCTAAAAAGTTTTTTAGATTATCTACATCCGGCAACCAGGGTGTAGCGGCAATCACACTACCAGCAGGCGCATTTAAATCACCTCCTTTAAAATTAATTGGTTGACCGTTCAACGTGCGAGGAGAATTAAATT
The DNA here is from genome assembly GCA_964588445.1 of uncultured Citrobacter sp. Taxonomy (GTDB): domain Bacteria; phylum Bacteroidota; class Bacteroidia; order Chitinophagales; family Chitinophagaceae; genus CAZPPM01. Next base: position 3,588 of record CAZPPM010000001.1, on the reverse strand, counting down.
GCGGAAAGTTTTGTCCCCTGAATGCAGGGCCCCAAGCTTCATCCGTACCATCACGAACACCTCCACCCGCTCCATTCACAAAAGCAAAATCATCTCCAATGCCTTGTCCATATACTTTTTGATATTCCGGTAACTTTAAAGCATTCTCCATTGTGAAATTGCTATTCACCTCAACACCTACACCTCTTTGCGTCTTACCACTTTTTGTTTTAATAAGAATAACACCATTTGCAGCTCTTGAACCATACAAAGCCGCTGCAGCAGGCCCTTTCAGCACACTCATCGATTCAATATCATCCGGATTAATAAACCCAGCACCATTACCGAAGTCTACCTCAAGATTATTCCTACCAGAACCTCCGGTAATTGAGTTACTTACCGGCACACCATCTACCACATACAAGGGCTGGTTTTTATTTAAGTCTACGGACCGCTCTCCTCGTATAGAAACCCGACTGGAGCCGCCAATACTTGAATTGCTTCCTATCACGGAAACACCGGCTACCTTTCCCGCTAACTGATTTACCACATTTGTTTCTCTTGCTACAGTCAACTCGTCTCCTTTTACCTCTTGTAAAGCATACCCTAACTTCTTTTTTTCTTTACGTATCCCCAGCGCTGTTACCACTACTTCATTAAGATTTTGCGCATCCTCCTCCAATGTAATCAAAGCAGCATCTGCTACTTTTACTTCTTTTGTAATAAACCCTACATAAGAAATCACCAACCGATCATTATCAGTTGCCTGAATGAGGAATTCTCCTTTTTCATTCGTTACGACAGAAGTAGTTTTCCCTTTTACAGCAACCGTTGCTCCTGAAAGCGCTTCCGAAGAACTTGTGTTCACAACGCGGCCACTTATACCCTGTTGTGCATTTACTATGACAGATGTAAATAAAATTGACAGAACAAAAACAAAAAGTTTGGCTCTGTAGCTTAAAAATGATGACATAAGAACAATTAAATTGGTTCAGCGCAAATGTCAAATGGGTATGTTACCTAAACCTTACCGGTATTTAAATAAAATATTAACTTACTATAAAAGCCTTTGCAAAATGGCAGATAGAAAAAGGTGTTTATTTAGCAATTTGGTAACACACTAAAACACGATTGTATTCTTAAAAGTATAAATAGGTCCTGCTGCTTTTGATAATGTATCTTTGCTACCTATGCGTTATTCTTGTTTTATTATTATTTTCTTTTGTTATAGCCTGCTTGCATCTGCACAGTTTAACGACTCCACTCATTACCATATTCGATATGGCATTACCGGCATTGTGAATAAAACAAATGATCGAAACTCGTTTGTATTGAATAACAATCTTGGCTTTGCCATTAATAACAAGAAAACAACTTTTAGCCTTGCAAATGCATGGATTTATGGGCGCTTAGATGGCAGGCTTTCCAACAATGACTTTACATCTGCCTTCAATACAGATTTTTTAAAAAATCAACAGCGCATTTATTACTGGGGGCTCGGTTCTTTTGTGAGTAGCTTTTCTTTAAAGGTCAATCATCAGCTCCAAGCTGGAGGGGGTATTGGTATTAATGTTTTTAATAAACCTAATCTTGAAATAGTCGTAAGCAACGGCCTCTTGTATGAAACAAGCCGTATCGAAAAACCAACAGGTATAGATGAAAAATACCAAACTATCAGAAACTCCCTACGCATAAAACATCGCTGGAGTATTAACGATCGACTTACATTAGAAGGAACACATTTTTGGCAACCTTCCTTTGAGAAGTTTAATGACTATATTATTCGCACTTCCGGATCGGTTCAGGTAAAATTGCGTCGCTGGCTTAGCTTATCGAGCATGATTACCTACAACAAGGTATCGCTAACCAACCGGGAAAACCTACTCATCAATTTTGGGCTGGTGGCAGAAAATTATTTTTAAGCACAAAAAATACTTACCTCTGCACTGGCAAAGAAATCAACTATTTGCCAATGAATCAATAACAAGCTCTTTAAAGAAGAAGCCGTAATACCAAAGTAGCGTTTAAACGCATCCAGAAAATGGCACTTTCTTTTATAGCCCGTAAGTTTACTTATCTCCTGCAGAGTAGCCTGTTCTTGTTTTAATAAGAGACGGGCCTTCTTCATACGCTTTTCTAATAAAAAAGAATAGATAGTTTGGCCTGTTACAATCTTAAAATGTTTTTTAAGATAACTTTCATTCGTTCCTACCTGCCGCGCCAACTCCACAATGGGAATATGTACTGAAAGGTCCTCTGTTATAATCGCTTTTGCTACCATCACCCGTTGCAACTCCTCCTTACTAAGCATTTCTCCCACTACTGTAAATGAAACAACATTTTTTTCTACCTGCTTTGATAGCTGTAATAACAACTCTGCTACTTTTAATTCGGTATACTGCTGTGCGTAGTTTTTGAAAACATTCGCCTTCTGTATATCGGCCAATATAAACTCCATTGCTATTGAAACAGGCAATAAAAAGGCGGATGGAGCCGATCGTTGCATTTGTTGCACTAATGATGAAGTAAGCGGAGCCAGATGGGGTAATTGTAAAAATGACAATCGGATTGCTGTGCAAAAACTTGATTTGGCAGAAATAGTTCTCAATAACATTTCATTACTGTCAAAAAAAACGCTGCATTCTCCATTATCTATGGAAACAAATTCGGATTCATTATTTCTTTGAACAACAACCTTGCCTTCATGAACAATAAGCACTATAAGATTCGGCACAGTATTCTCATCGGCAAAAAACGAAATAGTATTATTTTTTTGAAGCCTGTACTGCTCAACAAGTACTCCATCGACTTTTATGGCAGTTGGGAATTGAGTAGGAGTATTCTGCGCCACATATTGAAAAGACACCATAGCATCATTCGCTTGTACTGCTTCACTAACTGACATATGCAATAGTAAAAACAATCATCCTTTTTTATTTTCTATATAAGGAAAAAATCATAGCCAATGGGAATTAAAAGTAAAGAATATGACGGCAATATGACAGATCGAAATTATTTCCCATAGCCGCTTTAAAATTTCTGTTTCCGTATAAAGACTCCTTGAATTTTGCACCCAAATTTTTCTTATTCATTATAAAACTACGACGATGTACAAAGTATTATTTCTTTTTACGTTGCTCATAACAAGCGCCTGTATAGAGGCACAGCAACAAATCATTAGAGGACAGGTAGTAGATCAGCAAACCGGAACAGCACTTGGCTATGCCAGCATAGCTGTTGCCGGAAAAGGCACTACAGTGGTAGCAGACAGCGCAGGTATATTTACCATCAATGCTGCTGTAGGCGATAAATTAACCATTTCACACAACGGCTATAGTATAGCCGAAGTACTTATAAACAGTAAACGACAAAATATCATTATTGAATTGAAAAATGATATTCAAAATCTTTCAGAAGTTGTAGTAACCGGTGCATTGGGCATCCGCCGTGCTTCGCGAGAGTTTGGCGCCAGTGCAGCAGTATTGCAAGACGAGCAATTGAATCAGGGAAGAACCATCAACCCGCTTTTTGGCCTATCCAGCAAAGTATCGGGACTTCGCATTAATATGTATGATAGTAAAGTAGACCCGCAGATACAAATTACACTAA